>JAHWKP010000057.1 GCA_019347775.1 Actinomycetota bacterium
CGCCACCGCCCAGATGGCGCTCCTGCAGTTCATGACTGCGGGGCTCCCCCGCGTCGCCGTGCCGACCACGGTCCACTGCGACCATCTCATCCAGGCCCACGAGAACGGGCCCAAGGATCTCCTCGCCGCGAAGGACGCCCACTCGGAGGTCTACGACTTCCTGCGCAGCGTGTCCGCCCGCTACGGCATCGGGTTCTGGGCGCCGGGTTCGGGGATCATCCATCAGGTCGTCCTCGAGCAGTACGCCTTCCCCGGCGGGATGATGATCGGCACCGACTCGCACACCCCGAACGCCGGGGGTCTGGGCATGGTCGCGGTCGGAGTGGGTGGCGCCGACGCGGTCGACGTGATGGTGGGCTCGACCTTCGGCCTGCGGTGGCCCAAGCTGATCGGCGTCCGCTTGACCGGCGAGATCAACGGATGGACGGCTCCGAAGGACGTCATCCTCAAGGTGGCCGAGATCCTCACCGTGGCCGGCGGCACGGGCGCGATCGTCGAGTACTTCGGCCCGGGCGCGGAATCCATCTCCGCTACAGGCCGGTCCACGATCTGCAACATGGGCGCCGAGATCGGCGCCACCACGTCGCTGTTCGGCTGGGACGACCGCGCTGCGCTGTATCTGCGAGCAACCGGGCGGGCCGACGTCGCCGACGCGGCCGACGCCATCGCCAGCGAGCTCCGCGGCGACGACGATGCGCTCGAGAACCCCGAGTCGGTCTTCGACCGCGTGATCGACATCGACCTCTCGACGCTGGAGCCCCACATCGTCGGCCCCCACACCCCCGACCTCGCCCGGCCCGTGTCTCGCATGGGGGCCGATGCCCAGGAAAACGGTTGGCCGGTCGAACTCACGAACTGCCTCGTCGGTTCGTGCACCAACTCGTCGTACGAGGACATCACCCACGCCGCTTCGATCGCCCGCCAAGCCGCCAAAGCCGGCCTCTCGGCCAAGGTGCCGTTGCTGGTCACGCCGGGTTCGGAGAGGGTACGGGCGACCATCGAGCGCGACGGCCTACTCGCCGACCTCGAGGCAATAGGCGCGACCGTGCTTGCCAACGCCTGCGGGCCGTGCATCGGACAATGGAAGCGCACCGACATCGCCGAGGGAGAGGTCAACTCGATTCTCACCTCGTACAACCGCAACTTCCCGAAGCGCAACGACGGCAACGCCAGCACGCTCGCCTTCATCGCCTCGCCCGAGACAGTCATCGCCTACGCGCTCGCGGGGACGCTCGACTTCAACCCTCTGACTGATGACATCGACGGGGTGCACCTCGAGGCTCCTTACGGCGACGAGCTGCCCTCGCGGGGATTCGAATCCGGCGAGGCCGGGTTCTTTCCCGCCCCCCCGGACGGATCCGATGTCGAGGTCGTCGTCAAGCCCGACAGCGACCGCCTGCAACTGCTGGAGCCTTTCCCGGCCTGGGACGGCGAAGACTTCGTCGGACTACCGGTGCTGCTCAAGGCGCGGGGCAAGTGCACGACCGACCACATCTCGGCAGCAGGGCCCTGGCTGAAGTACCGAGGCCACCTCGACAACATCAGCGGCAACCTGTTCCTCTCGGCAGACAACGCGCTGACCGACGAGGTCGGTACGGCCCTGTGCCCCGTGCACGACGAAGCCCTGGAGCCGTTGCCGGATGCGGCCCGTCATGCGGGCGAGGCAGGCGTGGCCTGGATCGCGGTCGGGGACCACAACTACGGCGAGGGCTCGTCCCGCGAGCACGCCGCCATGGAGCCCCGCCACCGTGGGTGTAGAGCGGTGCTGGTGCGGTCGTTCGCCCGCATCCATGAGACCAACCTGAAGAAGCAGGGGGTTCTCCCGCTCACGTTCTCAGAATCCGAGACCTGGGATGCCATCGGCCCCGGCGACCGCATCTCGATCCTCGGACTGGCGGATCTGGCGCCGGACCAGCCGGTCTCATGCCGGATCGAACATGTCGACGGCACGACGACGGACTTCACGGCCGTGCACACCATGTCGCCCGAACACATCGAGTGGTTCAGGGCAGGCGGCGCCCTCAACCTGATTAGGGCGAAGCACTCTTCGTCCTGACAACCAAGTCGGGGTTAAGTCGGCGGCTTTGCCTTCTTTATCTCCGATTCGGTCGGGGGGCGCTTGCGCTTGGCCTCCGCCGGCAGGAGGTTCACGATGGCGCCCATGATCCGCTCGGTGTCAGCCACCGCGTCACCTTCACCTAGATCGAGCCCCTCAACCGGTTCCCCGACGTTGGCAATCACTCGCGGCGGCCGCAAGACGTTCCAGACTCGCGGGATGCGTTCGGACCTCGGCCATACGAGCTCGGTCGCCCATAGGCCTACCGGTATGACGGCGGCGTCCGTCATGGCCGCCAGCCGGGCCGCGCCGGTCTTGCCCTTCAGCACCGGATCGAAGAACGCCTCGCCTCTCGGGATGGTGCCCTGCGGCATGATGACCACGACCTCGCCCGCGTCGAGGGCCTGGGCGGCGCGCCTGAGTGGCTCGTCGGATCCCGAGCCGCGGTCGACCCGGATGGTTCCTGCCACTTTGGCGAGTGCGCCGAGGACGGGTGCGTCCAGGACTTCCTTCTTGCCGAGGAAACGAGGCAACCGACCGGCGCGCAGGACGGCCATGCCGAGGACCACAGGGTCGAAGTAGCTGCGGTGGTTGGCCACCACGATGGCCGGACCTTCGGCCGGGATGCGCTCGAGGTGTTGGAAGCTGAACCGGGCATAGGGGAAGAGCCCTTCGGACAGCGACGGCAGGCCCGCCGGCAGCGGTCGGGCGGCCACGCGGACCACGTCGAGAGGCTCCACTCCCACAATCTGGGGTACGCCTGGCGGAGCGTCAAGGTGGATGACGGGCCAGCGCGCCGCTGTGGCGAAGGCTCGCAGACGGGGATCGGGGTTGACGGCGCGGGGGTTGGCCACTGCCCACAACAGGGGAAGGTCGTAGATGCTGTCCGAGTAGGCCCAGCTCTCGGACACGTCGACGTCGTTCTCCGACGCCCACCGCCGCACCGCAGCGAGCTTGCCGGTCGCCCACACGAACTCGCCCTCGAGGGCGCCGGTGTAAGCCCCGTCCTCGGTGGAGGCATATCGAGTGGCGATGACGTCGTCGAAACCCAGGCGCTCCGCGAGCGGTGCCACGAGGTCGTGCGGCGTCGTGGTGGCGAGTACGACCGGTCGGCCCTCGGCACGATGGCGATCGAGCAGACCCTTGACGTAGGGAGCTACCAACTGCTCCAACTCCTCGGCTGCGGCCTTGCCCGCCTGGCGGACGTCTTCGCCCGCCCAGCCCTTCGATGCGCTTGCCGCTAACCGGGCAAGGGCCATGGCGGGCAGTGTCTCTCCGACGAGGTCGTAGAACCGATAGAGCAGCCCTTGGCCTCTCAGGCTGGCGGCGGGCACTAGCCCGGCTTTGACGAGGGCACCGGTAACGAGAGGGCCGCTCGCGCCGCGCAGCACCGTGCGGTCCAGGTCGAAGAATGCCGCCGCTCTCATGCGACCAAGTTACGAGTTACCAGGATCTTCGATGCCTGGGTCGCACCGAGAGCCACCCGCCGGCCCGCGATCTCGACCGTGGCTGTGCCGTCGGGTGACAGAGCCGTCATCGTTGCGCGGGCTCCGGGGACGATTCTGGACTCCTCCAGGTACTCGAGCACCCCAGGAGTCCATTCCAGATCTTCAGGAATGCGGGTCACGGTGAAGTCGTGACCGACATCGACCTGAGACAAGGGCAGGGCATCAGGAGCTCGGTAGTCCGAGCCGGGGATCGGATTGCCATGCGGGCACGTGGTCGGCTCACCGAGGACCCGAACCATCGCGGCCTCGACCTTTTCGGAGATCACGTGTTCCCACTTGCCGGCCTCGTGGTGGGACTCGGCCCAGGAGAGCTTCAAGATGTCGGTCAGAAAGCGCTCGGCCAGCCGGTGGCGGCGAACCACCCTCTCCCCCAGTCTCCGGCCTGACTCCGTGAGCTCCAGACGGCCGTCCAAGACGGCGACGAGTTCGGCCTCCTCCAGCTTGCGGGTCATCTCAGTGACCGCAGGGCGCGAGACCCCCAGCCGTTCGGCGATCCGCGACCGGATCGTCTCGATGTCGTCCTCTTGTAACTCGAAGATGGCCTCGCAGTACTCCTCGAACGCTGGATGCCACTCCCGGCTCTCGTATCCGACTCCTGGGTCTGCCATCTCAGGGCAAGTGTAAGGAGTGACGGCCGCGGGCGGTGAGGCCGTAGACGACCGTGAACACGAGGGCCGAAACCAGCACGATGGTGGCGCCCGAAGAGACGTTCACGTGATAGCTCAAGATCATCCCTACCGCGGCGCTGACCGACCCGATCGCCACGGACAGGAACAGCAAACGGGCGAAGCTGGTCGTCAGGAGCCGGGCCGTCACAGGCGGGATGATCAGAGCCGCGGCCACCAGGACCACGCCCAGCACCTTCATGGTGGCCAGGATGCTGAGCGACAGGATGGCCATCAACACTGCGTCGGCGACCCCGGTTCGCACGCCGCTGGCTTGGGCCACCTCTGGATCGAAGGTCGTGAACAGCAGTGGCCGGTAGCCGAAGAAGACGACTCCCGCCGCCAAGACGGTCACCCCGGCGACCACCGCGACGTCTGCGGTGGTGACGCCGAGGATGCTGCCGAAAAGCGCTGCGTCCAGGGCGCGCCTCACCTGGCCGAAGAGTCCCAGCAGGGCGATGCCAAAGGCGAACGACGCAGTGGTGACGATCCCGATGGCGGCATCGGCCGCCACACCGCGGCGTCGGGCGACCCGGCCGATGGCCAGACCCGAGGCCAGTCCCCAGATCCCTGCGCCGATGAAGAAGTTGAAACCAATGAGGGCACTGGCGGCCGCGCCGCCGAAGATGGCGTGCGACAACCCGTGGCCGATGTAGCTCATGTTCCGCAGGGTCACGTAGACGCCGACCAGCCCGCACAGCGCGCCGGCCAGGGTCGCAACCGCGAGTCCGTTGCGGAAGAAGGCGAATTCGAACGGCTCCCAGAAACCGCTCACTCGATCACCTGCACCGCGCCATGGGGGTCGACGACGACACGCATCCCGCCATGGACCAGTACATCGAGGGGTGCCCCGTAGGTCCTTTGCAATACGTCGGGTGTGATGACGTCGGCAGGATGGCCGGCCGCGAGGACTTCCCCGTTGAGACACACCAGATGCGGCAGGTGGGCGGCGATGCCATTGAGGTCGTGGGTCGTGAGGAGTATGGCGATGCCCGAGGCGTTGAGGTCGGAAAGAAGGTGGAGCACCTCGTGCCGTGTGCGCACGTCCACTCCGGAGGTGGGCTCATCGAGCAGGAGCAACTGCGGTCGAGCGAGCAGCGCCCGAGCGAGGAACACTCTCTGCTGCTGTCCGCCGGACAACTCGCGAATATGACGAGAACCGAGTCCGGGCAGGCCGAGGCGCTCCAGCACTTCGTCCACCTGCCGGCGTTCGGCCCTGCTCGGCCATGGGAGCAGGCGGGCTGAGGTTCTGGCCATCAGGACGACTTCAGAGACTGTGACGGGGAAGTCCCAGTTGACGGTCTCTATCTGTGGGACATAGGCGACCCTGAGATCGGGCGCGCGGAACACTGTCCCACTGGAAGGGCGGATGGCGTCGAGCACGACGCGCAGGACGGTCGTCTTGCCCGAACCAGAGGGACCGACCAGTCCGGTGAACCGGCCCGCCTCGATGCGCAGATCCACGTCACGGATCGCCGCCGGGCCCTTCCCGTAGGTACACGTGACACCTTCGAGGGCGACCAGCGTGTCGGGTGTCATTGGGGGTACTCGGCCTGGTCGGGTAGCGCCGGCTCGAGGGCCACGGCCTGCAGGGCGGAGGAGTCGCCGCCCAGGCCGTCGACCATGGTGATGAAGTTCGATCGCATGAGCCCTAGCCAGGAGTGCTCGGGGTCGCCGGGTTCGCCGGGCAAGTCGTCGTCGCGCAGTTCGTCGACATAGCGCACACCTGCTTCGCGACCGATCTGTTCTAGGACGGGACTCGGGAACACCTCCGAACCGAAGATCGCGGGAACGTTCTCGCCCCTCAACTGCGCTATGAGCTCAGCCACCTCGCGCGGTGTCGGCTCTTCGAAGTCCGCCACTTGGATCGCGCCGATCACTTCCCACCCGTAGGTTCTGGCGAAGTAGGCGTAGGCGTCGTGATAGGTGAGCAGCTTGCGAACCGGAACCGTCGCCGAGGCCGTTCGCATGGCGGCGTCCAACGCCCGGGCGCGGGACGTGAATGCGCCGAGGTTCTCCGAGTAAGTCGATTCCCCTTCGGGGTCACGTTCGATGAGCACGTCGGTCACCACCTCGGCGTATTCGATCGCCATCGGCGGGTTGGTCCACGTATGGGGATTGGGCTTGCCGGCCTCCTCAGGGAAGGAGAAGTCGTAGACGTACGCGTCCTCCGACAACACCCGATCTCCGAGAAGCACCATCTGTGCCTCCTGCGAGAGACTGACCTCGGCTAGCTCCAGCGTCGGATCTTCGAGTTGGAGTCCGTTGAGGAACAACACGTCTGCCCGAGCGAGCGACGCAGCAGTACTCGGAGGTGGCTCGAACGTGTGGGAGTTCGTCCCTTCCGGTATCAAGCCGGCGACCTCGGCCCGATCTCCGGCGATGGACCCGACGATGCTCGTGATCGGGGCGACCGTTGTGAGCACCTGCAGAGGATCGCCCCCTTGAGCTCGCTCGGAGGACGACCCTGTCGTTCCACAGGCCGACAGCAGCAGCAGAACGCCCACCAGAAGGATCCTGCGCCGCATGGTCACCACGCTATTGCAACCCGCACCTAGATGCGACCGGCTTGCACTTGGCCCGGTGCGGCGTCTCTCGTAGCATCGCGACGTGGGCACGACAGTCGAAGGGATGCTCGCCGAGCTGAGGTCGCGCGGGATGCGGATCACCCCAGCGCGCCGGGCGATCGCGACAGCGCTGCTGGCACGCTCCCATCACACTGCCGATTCGCTCGTCGCCGCCGTGCGCCGTCGGCATCCCGATGTGGCGCCCTCGACCGTCTACCGGTTTCTCGAAGCCCTCGAGGAAATCGGACTCGTCCGGCACTCGCACCTCGGCCACGGACCCGCCGTGTACCACCTCGCCGACGAGCGCCACGGGCACCTTGTCTGTGAGAGCTGCGGCGGGGTGACAGAGGTTCCCGAGGCGGCGTTCTCGGGTCTACGCCGCAAGCTGCGCGACCTCGAGCGGTTCGAGCTCGCGCCGGGACATTTCGCGGTCACCGGCCTCTGCGGCACCTGCCAGAGCTGAGCGCCCGACTATGAAGAGTCGGCCCCGCGCGCCCGGGGCGCCGTCGCAATCTCGTCGACGAGTCCTGCGGCGAGGGCCTCGGCTGCGGTGAAGGTCCGGCCATCGCGGAGATATGAGGCGATCTCTTCGGACGACTTACCCATGACCTCAGCCAGCCGATCCCGCAGTGTGTCCAGACGAGCCTGACTCAACTCGGCGGCGCGGACGAGGTCTTGGGGGCGACCTTCATGGCTGGTCTTGGGATCTACGAGACGTAGCGAGGCATTCGCAGTAGCGGCTCGGATTGGGCTCAGCGCCACGACGAAGGCTGCCGGCCCGTGAACCGCACCGAGCGCCGTCGCCCGCACTGGTACGCCAAGCAGGTCGATGGTGTCGATCAGGACCATGGCCGCGTCCATGGATCCCGTGGTGCTCGAGATATGCAGATGGACGGCATCGTCACCATCCGCGTCCATGGTCATGAGCGTCGCCGCAAGTCGTCCTGCCGCTTCGTCATCGAGCGGGCCGGAAAAGTGGAGTGTGCGGCGGCGGTAGAGCTCGCTCTGGAGCCATTCGCTCAGGCTGGCCTCTTGATCAGGCACTACTGGCCCTTCCGAAGCTTCCAGTTCAACGAGCAGCCGATCGCCTCCGCATAGCGCTCGAGGGTCGATAGCCGCACGTCGACCTCCCCCGACTCGAGTCGGGCCACCGCCGACTGAGACGTGCCCATCCGTGCGGCGACCTCAGTCTGCGACAGACCGAGCTTCGCACGCCGTTCGACCAACTCGTCGGCCAGTGCCCTCCGCCTGGCCGCCATCTCCTTGAACCCTGGGAGGACGGGCTCGTGCCGACGATCACTCACCAGACGGAACGATAGCGCCCTTACGATCTCTATATCGAATACGAGATATCGTATGTGGCATGGCATTTCCAATCGCACACTCAGTCATCCCTACGGTCCTCGAGCAATCCGCCCGAGGAGACCGGGCGTTCGACATCTTCTCGTTACTGCTCAAGGAACGAATCGTCTTCCTCGGACAGGAAGTGGACGACCAAATAGCCAACCTCATTATTGCCGAGCTGCTGCACCTCGATGCGGCTGACCCAGGGGCCGACATCTGGCTGTACATCAACTCGCCGGGCGGACTCTCCTATGCCGGAATGGCGATCTATGACGTCATGCAGCACACCGTCAGCGAAGTAGCCACCGTTTGTTGCGGCATGGGGATGTCCGCGGCCGCGATGATCCTGGGCGGCGGAGCTCCTGGGAAGCGGTTCGCCCTGCCCTCGGCGAAGATCATGATCCACCAAGGTTCCGCCGGCGCCCGAGGCGCCCCTCGAGACATGGAAATTCATCTGCGCGAGGTCATGGCGACCACCCGCCGCATGGTGGAGATCCTCGCCCACCACACCGGCAAGCCAGCCGAACACATCGAACAGGACATCGACCGGGATTACTTCATGACAGCAGGGGAGGCCAAGGAATACGGCCTCATCGACGAAGTCCTCGACCCGCGGCGAGGCGTCTCGCAGGTCGTCCTCGAGGAGGCTGGCCGAGCAGACCCGCTCGTGGCTGCGTCTTGAATCACTCCCCCGGGCGGGGCCGGGGGAATAATCCGAGCATCGTGCCGTCGCCGGTATAGGATCCCGCACGAATCGGGGGGCGATGGAGTGACACAAGTCACTCTGGCTGAGCGTTCCTCCTTTGACGAGGAGGGTCAACCAATCATGAAGAGAGCAGCACACGCGCTGTTGATCGCAGGGCTGGTCGTAGCAGCGGCATTCGTCCCGTCCACTACGGCGTCCGGAGACCTGGTCGAAGCGGTCGACGCGGGAGTCGAAACGAGCAGTCTGCTCGATCAGATCTCGCCGGCCGGCAACTTCGGCGTGTTCGCAGTCACTGCGACGCTGTCCGGTCCGACGACTGCGACTATCAACATCACCGACAGTGTCGGTGGCGGAACGATCGAGCAGGACTTGTCGTCCCTCGACGCCTGCGCCGGCACGGAGCAGGTCGACGCGGCTGGCACCTCGCTGACTTGTTCGGTGGTTCTGAGCCCGACCCAGCGGTCCGCAACCATCCACGTCGCCGTGCGCTCGGGTCTTGAGGCCACCCAGGTGTTCAACCATGCAGCCG
>JAHWKP010000058.1 GCA_019347775.1 Actinomycetota bacterium
TCGACCAACCCCAACCGGGTGTACTCCGGTCGGACCGCACAGATCGACCCTGACGACAACCACTCGGTGCTGGTGACCTTCGGCCAGGCGCCGACGGGGGGCCCGCCGTCGATCAACCGGGAGGTCGGCACGGCCGAGCTACGAGAGATCACCCTGGCCGCCGTCGACCAGAACGCGGTACGCGACATCTCCAACGTCCCGAACCCGTTCGGCGACGCCGCCCTGAACGCGCTGGTCTTCCAGCCGGGCGGCACGATCGCACCCGACCTCATCGACGTGACGAACTTCCGCCCGAACTTCGACAGCACTCGCACGCTGGTGGACTTCATCTTCGACGAACCCGCCGTGCCAACGACCGAGACCCAGGCCGGTGGCGGCTACTGGTTGATCCTGAACGACGCCGACGCCACTGAGCGGGAGTGCAACTTCCAGCAGGGCCCGACCGGCAGCACGACCAACGGCAGCGGCACCACGACCCACACGGTCAGCTGCCCGACGGTGGCTCTCACCCAGATCACCGCCGCCAACGTCGCTCGGGGCTTCATCGACGCCGACACCGTCGGTTCGGTGGCCCCCGGCAACACCTTGTCGCCGGACCCGAACAAGCTGAACCCGCTGCAGGCGCACAACGTCAGCGGCGACGGAGCCACCACTCGAGCGGACCTCGTGTCGGCCACGTTCTTCGACGGCAATGTCGACGGGACCACGGCCAGCTACGACCAGGTCATCTACACCTTCGACGAGTCGGTGCTCGTGCCGACCGAGGCTCCCCAGTGCGTTGACTCAACCACGGGCGTCAACAGGTGCTTCGCCGTCTACCAGACCGACGGCAACGAGATCTTCGGCGGCTCGGTCGAGAACCGCCCCACGATCCGGTCCAGTGAGAACGACACCCAGGTGATCGTGACCTTCCCGGACGGAGCCATCAACGACGCCACCGGCGCTTCGGTGCGCGAGGGCGCGGTCCTGGAAGCCATCGGCACCGGCGGGGTCAACCGCACCAACCGCGAAGACGAGGTCGCAGTACAGGGCGTCACCTTCTCGGCCGGATTCACCAGCGCCCCGGACTTCACGGCCTGCCAGCTCGAGGTCACCCGACGTGACCCGATCAGCGGTAACCCGACCGAGTTCCAGCTGGTGTTCGCCTTCGACGAGGACGTCCGCCCCGCCGACGACCCCAACACCGCACTCGTCAACGAGGGACCGGGTCCGGATCCGGCCGACTTCTACGTCTATGACGCGGCCGGCTCGATCATCACGCCCAAGACGTCGGGCGGCGTGGCCACCACGGCCAATCCGCAGCGTCGGGCGAACGAGAACGAGGTTCTCCTAGCTGGGTTCCAGAACCAGCAGGACCTTCAGAACATCGCCACCTGTGCGGTCGATGAGGGCGCGGTGGCGGCCGAGGACGACGCCGCCCCCAGCCCGATCGGCTACGAGGTCATCTCGACCCCCTAGACCCTCCAGCTGAAGGCAATAAGCGCCATATTTGGCGCTTATTGCCTTCGGTAGGGGCTGCAGGGCCTGCCCGTGTCACGGCAGGGGGTGCGGTTAGGGTTCCAAATGGGTACGGCTACGAACGGGTAGTCCCTTCCCGTCCAGATCGCCATAATTTCCCAGAGCCACCGAGATGGAGTGTGAACCAATGCGATTCAGTACCCGCACGTCCGTAGGAGCGATTGCGGTCCTGGCTGCGGCCCTGGCTGTCGGGCTCCTGCCGGGTGCCGGGCGGGCCCAGACCCCGCTCTTCTTCCCCCGCACCCAGACCCTGGACACCTCGGCCTACACGCTGCGCATGGCCGGAGTCGACCGCTACGCCACCGCCGGAGCACTGGCGCGGGTGGCGGCCGACCACCAGCGCACCGAGAGCGGGTTCCCGTTCAACGAGGCTGACGCGACCGCGGTCACCAAGGCCTACGGCTTCGGAACCTGCCCCCGCACGGTCGGTATCGCGGCGGGCGACACCGTGGCCGACGCCCTGTCGGCGGCCTCGGTCAAGGACCTCGGGCTTCTCGAAGCCGGTGGCTCCGGCCAGCGGGTCGACACCACCGGGATCAACCTTCTGCTGACCATCTCCGCCCGCCAGGGCGGTTTCCAGGCCGAACTCGCGGAGGAGACCGCCGACACGCTGTCGGACCTGCGTTCAGCCTGCGGCTCGTTCGACATCCTGGTCTTCGGTGGCGAGACCGCCGTCCCCCAACCTGCATTCAGTTCGCTCCAGGCCATCGGTGACACCACCGTGCGGATCGTCGGCCAGGACCGCTTCGACACCGCCGGCAAGGTCGCCTTGGCCGTCCGGGGTGCGAAGGGCGCCACGGCCGTCGAAATCTTCACCGCCAGCGAGACCAACACCCCCCACCCCAACGCCGTGTTCCTGGCCGAGGGCTTCACCGGTGCCGACGCCCTGTCGGCGGGCCCTTACCTCGCCAACAAGAACGTCCCCGTCCTGCTGACGGAGACACCCAAGCTGCCGACCGCGACCGCCAACGCGCTGGCGGCGCTGCGTCCGCAGAACATCATCGTGTTGGGTGGTGCCGGTGCAGTCTCGAACGAGGCCGTTTTCGCGGCCAAGCGCGCCGCCGGCATCCCGCCGCCCGAGGAGGGCGAGGAGGAAGAGGTCCCCGCATGCGGCAGCAACACCGCCAACAGCGGCGCCTGCCGGATCTCGGGCGAGGACCGCTACCAGACCTCGATCGCCATCGCCCAGCGCCTGTTCGACATGCGCCCGCCGCCCAGCTCGACGCCCATCATCGGGACGCCGTCGGACCTCACGTTCTCCAACCAGTTCGTTGCCGTCGCTCGTTCCGAGGGATCCGGAAACAAGCACGTCGGCTTTGCCGACGCGCTGGCATCTGCGTTCTTCCTCGACACGGCCTCTGACATCGCGGTGGCTCCGATTCGCATGGCGCCTCCCATCGAGACCAACGTCGCGACGAGGAATGAGGACGGCACGTTCAATCCGAAGGTGACGATCGGCGGCTCGGCCGGTCCGCGGCGGGCACCGCTGTACTTGGTGCCGCAGTCAGCCATCCCCGATCCCACGCTCTCCCATCTGGCGCCGCTGTTCCCGGCCGCCCGCCAGTCGGCGCCGTCGTCGGCCGCCAATCGCGCCAACCACGGCGGGTTCGGATTCGTCTTCGGCGGCGAAGCTGCCGTCTCCCGCACGGCCGAACTCCGGCTGGCCGAGCGCCTCTCGGGTCAGACCTACACCGCGGCCGAGGACGGCCCTGGTGTGCGCACCGACCTCGTGCCCTCGATGGCGCCTCTGTCGATCTACTTCACGGCGATGGGTTTCGACGGCTACACCACGCCCACCAGCCGCGGCATGAACGAGCGGGCCGCCTTCAGTGAGGGCGACAAGATCTGCGCCTACCGCGGGGCGCTCAAGGGCTCCCAGTGGTTGGCCGCCTACCAGGCGGGCTCCTTCGCCGCCGCCCAGGACGTCGACTACGAAAACACCGAGAGCCGGATCTTCTGCATGGACGCCGTGGCCGTGACTTCGGGACAGGCGCAGGTACTGGCCTTCTCGCTGTCGGGTCACGAGACCGCTCCGGTGTCAGTGGACTGGTCGGACTCCGCCGAGCGGATGAGCATCGACCCGCCGGCATCCGATGACCGGGCCGACAACGTCACCGACGGCAGCCGCCTGACCAGCGAGTACTCGTGCACGGCCTCGCTGATCTGCAGCGGAGGCGGGAAGTCGTCGGCCACGTTCAGCGGAGAGTTGGACATCACCTTCCGAGGCGTGTCTTACACAGCGGCGCCCTACACGCTGAACCTCAACTTCGACCGTTCGCAGACGAGCGGCTCGAACAACGACACCATCACCTACACCGGCAGCTTCAGCGTCCGCGACGGCACGTCGTTGCTCTTCTCCGCCAACGTCCAGGGCGAGACCACCGGCCGGGAGTCGCCCTTCAAGCTGGTCGGCATGTACAACACCGGCGGCGGCAAGGGCGGGATGCGGGCCACCGTCACCACGCCGGCACCCGACAACTGGGTGCTCACCGACTTCGTCCTCGACGGCGTCGCCTAGAAGCGTTCTACGGACGTGGCTCCCCCATAACTGAGGGGGTTGTCCAGAGAACACCAAGAACCGAAGAAACCCCGGTCCGGAAGGACCGGGGTTTCGTTCGCCCAGGGGCGGGGCTCGGGTCAGGACTTCAAGCGGCGTCCTTTGGCATCTCGGCGATGAGCGCGGGCTGGCTGGCGGCGGCGAGGGCTTGGCGGTGGCGCATCAGCGCCCACTGCGACGACTCGTAACACAGCGCCGGGTGATAGCCCCAGCGCAGGAGCTGGCGCTCGGTGGCTTCGATGTCCTCGCCGAGCTCGAGCAGCGACAGCGCCAGCTGACGGGAGCGGCGGCGCTGGCCTTCGAGCCTCGACGCCCCGGCCTGGCCGTCGGTCCAGCGCTGGTGGGCGTCCTGGAGCACCTCGGGCAGCCGGGAGACCTGGCGACGGTTGAGCGGCGGCACCTTGCGCCGCACCGCCATCCCACTGGGGGCGTCGTCGCGGGCGAGGTCGAACTGCACTAGGCGGCCCAGCGCCCGGGAGAACGGGGAATGCCGCCCGCCCTGGAAGCCGACGCCGATGCGGGCCGCGGCCTCGGCCATGTCGAGGGTGAAGCCGGCGGTGCGGGCGCTGTCGGCCGTCGACCAGGTGGCGCAAGAGCCAGGTGGTGGAGGGCCCGAGAATGCCCAGCCAGTAACGCTCGACGTAGTCGGAGCGGGGGTCGAGGCCGACGGTGTCGATCACGGTGTCGGGCCAAGGAGTGATGGTGAGAGTCGAGGTGCCGGGCGGCACCGTGAGCACGGCCTGGGTCATGTTGAGCCTCCGGGATGGGGAGCAGTGAGGGAGGGGAAGCGCGCTTCGCATGGTTTGCATGACTTTCCGTATTTTTCAGTCACAACGGTCTATGTCAATCCCTTTCTCGTGCTTGCGCGCGCTCCGCGGCTACCGGGTGCGAGACTCGGCCGGTGGACGACCTGGCCCGGGCGCGAGATGTCCTCGCCCGCGGCGGCCCGGTGGTTGCCCTCACCGGGGCCGGCATCTCCACCGACTCGGGCATCCCCGACTTCCGGGGCCCCAACGGCCTGTGGACCCGCGATCCCGAGGCCGAGCGGCTCTCGGACATCAGCTACTACCTCTCGGACCCCGAGATCCGCCGCAAGTCCTGGCTGAACCGCCTCGATGCGCCGGCGTGGACGGCCGAGCCCAACCCCGGCCACCGGGCCCTGGTCGACCTCGAGCGCAACGGCCTGCTGACCGACCTGCTCACCCAGAACATCGACGGTCTGCACCAGCTGGCCGGAAGCTCGCCCGAGATCGTGGTCGAGCTCCACGGCACCATGCGGGAGTCCATCTGCATGTCGTGCGCCGACCGCCGCGACATGCAGACCGTGCTCGACCGGGTGCGCGCCGGCGAGGCCGACCCGTCGTGCTCCAAGTGCGGCGGGATCCTCAAGTCGGCGACGGTCAGCTTCGGCCAGTCGCTCGACCCCGAGAACCTCTGGAAGGCCGAGCAGGCGGTGCGGACCGCCGGCGTGCTTCTCACCGTCGGCACCTCGCTGGGTGTCTATCCGGTCGCCGCCCTCGTGCCCCTCGCGGCGCAGTGCGGCGTCGAGATCGTGATCGTCAACGCCGAGCCGACTCCCTATGACGACCTGGCGGCCGCGGTCATCCGCGACTCGATCTCCGAAGTGCTTCCGAAGCTCGTTCCGTGAGGCGCCTGACTACGGCGCCCCGCGCCGTCTGGCTGATCGTCGCCCTCCACGGCGCGCTGCTGGCCACCTACACCGTGTCCTTCGCCTCGTTCCGGGCCCCCGACGAACCGCAACACACCGACCTGGTGCGCTACGTCCGGGCCGAGGGCGACTATCCGGCCTACGACGAGCGCCAGCTGGGCCGGCCTGTCTTCAACGCGCTCGACATCGTCAGGTTCGACGTTCCTGCGGTCACGAGCCGCGACCTGCCCGAGGCCGACGCCCCGCCGCGATCTGAGCGCCCGTCGTTCGGGGAGCTCGGGTCGGACCTCGAGACGGTGCCGGACGAATCGAACCAACTCCCGAGTCATCCGCCCCTCCATTACTTCGTGGCCGGCGCGGTGACGGGAGCGGTCTCGGCCATACCGGGCGACCTGGCCTTCGATCAGGAGGTGGGAGTCCTTCGCCTCCTGGGCGCCCTGATGGTCCTGCCCTTGCCTCTGCTCGCCTGGGCCACAGCCCGTCGCCTGCGGGCGGGATGGAGCACGGGGCTCGCGGCCGCGGCCGTCCCGTTGGCGGTTCCACAGTTGCACCACATCGGCGCCTCGGTCACCAACGACAACCTGCTTACGCTGCTCGTCGGGATCGCCACCTTGCTGGTGGCCCGCGTCATCACCGGAGATCGAAGTTGGCGCACCGCGTTACTGCTCGGCGTCGTGACCGGTCTGGCCCTGCTGACCAAGGCCTTCGCCCTGTTTCTACCCATCTGGATCATGATGGCGTTCGCTCTCGCGGTGCGGCGGGGCTGGTCCTGGCGGGGGTCGCTACCGCGGATCGCCATAAGCCTCGGCGTCGCCTTCGTCGTCGGCGGATGGTGGTGGGCCCGCAACCTCTTGGTCTTCGGCCAGCTGCAGACCGGGATCAAGCTCCTTGATCCGGCGCCGGCCGGCTTCGACCCCGACCCGCTGTGGTGGCTCGGTCGTTACTTCACCCTCATGCCTCTGCGCTTCTGGGGATCATTCGGTTGGTTCGACGTGTCGATTCCCGCGGCCGCAGCCATTGTCGCCACCGCGGTCGTCGTGGTGCTGGTCGCGGTCGGCATCGCCAGCGCCGACAGCGGGAGACGGCGGACCGACCTGGCCATGATGCTGATACCGCTGCTGGCCATCGCGGCCATGGTCGCCATCGGCGCCTTCCAGGGATATCTGCGCACCAGCTTCGACGAGGGACTGCAGGGGCGTTACCTGTTTCCGGGGATCGTGGGGCTCGCGGCCGTCGTGGCATGGGGACTGCGCGACAAGCGGTGGGCGCCGCTGGCCGTGCTCGTCGGCGCGGCGGCGATGCAGGTGACCGCCTGGCTGACGATCGTCGACTTCTACTGGGGCGGGGCCGATGTTTCCGCGGAGATCGGTTCGCTGGTCGCGTGGGCGCCGTGGGATCCCGCCGTGCTGGTGCTCGGGGCGGTGCTGCTGGTCGTTGCGACCGTCGCCACGACGGCCGAGCTGGTGAAAGAGACCCGCCAACTCAAGTGAGCTAGCGGGCGCCGGCCCAGCGGCCGAAGTGAAGCGTCTCCGACGTCGGCCGTCGCCCGACGTTCTTGAGTGAGGGGGAGGGCCGGTCGTCGGGATCGGGCCAGCCGAGGGCGATGGCGCCGATCGGCTTGTAACTCGCGGGCACGCCGAGGCGCTCCATCAACTCCTTCTCACCCGAGGAGATCCCGAAGAACAACGCGCCGAGACCTTCGTCCACGCACGTGAGCAGCATGTTCATCGACGCCATGGCCGTGTCGATGTCCCAGAAGGGAGCGGGCCACTTCGTCTCGTCTTCTCCGAGACCGAAGGCGGCCTTGTCGGGTCGCGAGTAGCGCTCGAGGTAGGCGGCCTTGTTCGACAACGGGATGATGATCACGGGAGCGGTGGCGACGCCCTCTTGGCGGCTGGGTGGCATGCCCTCATTGCATGCGTCCCAGAAAACCCCCGTCTGTTCCGACCCCTCGAGGGCGATGAAGGCCCACCCCTGGCTGAAGCCAGCCGACGGTGCCTTTGTCGCGTTCCGCAGAATCCGGTCGACGGTCTCCCGCGGGACGGGCTTGTCGAGAAAAGAGCGCACCATGCGGCGTTTACGGACCACATCCTGAAACTCCATCCCCCGATTCTCGCCCAACTCCGGGCTCTGAGGGGCGGTCAGCGCCACTCAACCACCGAAGTTGGATACGTGCCGGCAGCGGTAGCATCGGGCATGGCTACGCCCCGTGAACTGCTGGCCGAAGCCCGTCGCCGGGTCCGTGAGGTGACGCCTGAGGGCGCCGCCGAGCTGATCGCCTCAGGCGCCAATCTCCTCGATGTCCGGGAAGGCGAAGAGGTCGCCCAAGGCGTCATTCCCAACGCGGTCCACGTACCCCGCGGCCACCTCGAGTTCCAGGTCGAGGGCCGGCTTCCGGTCAAGGACCAGCCCCTCGTCGTCTACTGCGCCGGGGGAGTGCGCTCGGCCTTCGCGGCCGCCACCCTCGAAGCCCTCGGCTACGCGGATGTCGTGTCGATGGAAGGGGGGTTCGGACGTTGGAAGGACGAGGGCCGACCGTGGACCACGCCCCGGCGCCTCGGACCAGAGCAACTCGAGCGCTACGCCCGCCACCTCCTGCTCCCTGAGGTCGGCAGCGACGGCCAGGCCAAGCTCCTCGACTCGCGGGTCCTTCTCCTCGGCGCAGGGGGGTTGGGTTCGCCCGCCGCCCTCTACCTCGCGGCCGCGGGGGTGGGCACAATCGGCATCATCGACATGGACGTGGTCGACCGCTCGAACCTGCAGCGCCAGATCCTGCACGCCGACGACCGCGTGGGCGACCGCAAGGTCGACTCGGCCAAGAAGACGCTGACTGCCCTCAACCCCGACGTCGACGTGGTCGCCTATGACCTGCGGCTCGGCGCCGACAACGTGATGGGCATCCTCGACGAGGGCAACTGGCAGGTCATCGTCGACGGCACGGACAACTTCGCGACGCGCTACCTGCTGAGCGATGCATGCGTGCTGCTCGACCTGCCCTACGTGTATGGCTCGATCTTCCGCTTCGACGGGCAGGTCTCCGTGTTCGGCGGGCGTGACGGCCCGTGTTACCGCTGCCTTTT
The DNA here is from genome assembly GCA_019347775.1 of Actinomycetota bacterium. Taxonomy (GTDB): domain Bacteria; phylum Actinomycetota; class Acidimicrobiia; order Acidimicrobiales; family JAHWKP01; genus JAHWKP01. The sequence continues at coordinate 8,825 of JAHWKP010000058.1, forward strand.
TCGTGAGCCGCCGCCGCCCGGACTGGTGCCGAGCTGCGCCGAAGGAGGCGTGCTCGGTGTGCTGCCCGGGATCATCGGAAGTCTCCAGGCCATGGAGGCGCTCAAGCTCTTGCTGGGCATCGGCGACCCCTTGTCGGGCCGGCTGATCGCCTACGACGCGCTGGAGGGTTCGTTCCGCGAGCTCAGGGTGCCTCGGGATCCCGCCTGCCCCACCTGCGGCCCCGACGCTCCTCCGATCGAGCTGCGCGATGACGACTACGACTGCGGGTAGCGCTCGAAAAGTTTTCCCGAACCGATTGGGCGCGCCGCGGCTCTATAGGACGTGGCGGTAGTCGTGACCCTGGAAGGGCGGATGCCGGGGGCGGCCTACGACCTGCCTTCGATTGCGCTTCGCCGGCCGCGGTCGGAGACCGCTGCCGAGGCTGACGCCGCGGCATTCGCCGAGTTCTACTCAGTCGAATTCCCGCGACTGGCCGGTTACTGCCGCGCGCTGGTCGGAAGCGAGAGCGCGGCCCGCGACATCG
>JAHWKP010000059.1 GCA_019347775.1 Actinomycetota bacterium
ATCCGGGTCACAGCTTTCGCCAGCCTCGATGGCCTGGAGCTGACCTGCGACGTCGCCTCGCGAGTGCTCGAAGACATGATGGCGTGCCCGGCGACTAGGACCATCACTCCCGAACAGATCCTGCGCGCCACGTCCGAGACCTTCGGGTTCAGCGTCGATGAGCTGATCGGACCCAACCGCCGCCGCCCGCTCGTGCAGGCCCGTCAGATCGGCATGTACGTCTTCCGGGAGCTGACCGACTACAGCTACCCCGCCATCGGCCGGGAGTTCGGCGGACGGGACCACACGACCGCCATCCACGCCGTCACCAAGATCTCTCAGCTGATGAAGGCCCGCCGGCAGGTCTTCGACCAGGTCACCTCGTTGATCACACGAGTCCGAAGCGGCGCGTGAGGGCTGGCTGGAAGCTTCCTCCACAGCTGGGGACAACACCTGGGGGCACCCGGTGACGACCGGTTGTTTCGGGGGACGACTGAGGCATCGTCCGCTCCCCTGTCACCGGGTTGTGGGATTCTGGGGAAGAGGCGGTGGGTGAATTTGAAGGGCGCCACCAGCCGGTTCGGGGTTTCGTCCACAATCCCCAGGACCTACTAGAGCTACTCAAGGTTTATCTAAAGAACTACAGGAAGAGAGTCGGACAGTGAAGTTCCGTTGCGAGCGTGACACCCTCAGCGAGGCACTCGGTACTGCCGGGCGCGCCGTCGTGGCGACCCGAGCCGGACGGCCGTCAGCCATGGAGGGTCTCAGGATGTCGGTGTCGGGCAACGATCTGGAGGTCGTCGGCACGGACTTCGACATGACCATCCGGGTTGTGGCCGAGGTGTCCGGTACCGCCGATGGAGTTTGTGTGGCGCCGGCGCGGCTGCTCACCGATGCCGTGCGGGCCGTCGACCCGGGTGCGGTCGATGTGGATCTCTCCGACGATGAGATCAAGGTTTCTCGAGGCCGAACGAACTACAGCTTCCGCACCTTTCCGGCCGATGACTTCCCGCGTCTGACCGAGGTCGACAGCGAGCCGCTGACGTGTCCGGCCGCCGAGCTCTCCGAAGCCCTGGCCCAGGTGGTTCGAGCGGCCAGCTCCGACGATGCCCGGCCGGTGCTCACCGGTGTGCTCATGGCCGCCGAAGGCGAGGGATTGCGTCTGGTAGCCACCGACGGATACCGCCTGGCCCGTCGGGATCTGCCGAATGCCAAGGTGCTCGCCGCAGGACAACAGGTGTTAGTCCCGTCCAAGTCGCTCGCCGAGTTGTCCCGGTTGTTGGGATCGGGTAGTGGCGATGTGACCATCCGCCTCGGAGAGCACGACGCCACGTTCGAGGTCGGAACCACAAAGGTCACGACAAGGCTGCTGGTAGGACAGTTCCCGAACTACGCCAACTTGATCCCGAACAACCCGCCGAACCGGTTGATCGTCGGGCGGGAACCGCTGCTCGACGCCTTGCGCAGAGTGAAGATCCTGGTTCGCGACCTGACGGCGCACGTGAAGCTCACACCGCGGGCCGACGGGTTGGAACTCACCGTCGTGAACCAGGAGTTGGGCCGGGTGCACGAGGACGTGGAAGCCAAGTACGAGGGCACCGAGATGAGCATCGGCTTCAATCCGGGATATCTCATGGAGGGCGTAGAAGCTGTGGCCGGCGACGAGGTGGTCATCGAGACCACCGACGCGGTCAAGGCCGCCACCGTGCACGGTACGGACTCGCCTGAGTTCTTGTATCTGCTGATGCCCACCCGGGTCTAAGAGCTCGCTGACCGGTAGAGCGCGGCGTGCTCGTTTCCGAACTGTGGCTAACCGATTGGCGGGGCTACACCGAGGCGCACGTGCCGTTGTCACCAGGTCTCACAGCCGTGGTCGGCGCCAACGCAGCCGGTAAGACGAGCCTCCTGGAGGCCATCGGGTGGCTCACGACGTTGTCGTCATTCCGGGGAGCGCCGACTGAGGCGCTCGTGCGCACCGGCGCAGACCGGGCCATCGTGCGGGCCGAGGGCGAGCGAGAGGGAAGGTCGTTGTTGATCGAGGCCGAGATCGCCGTGGCGGGGCGCGACCGGGTGCGTGTGAACCGCCAGCCGCTGAAGCGCACTCGCGACCTGCTCGGCGCGATGAGGGCCACCGTGTTCTCCCCCGACGACCTGTCGCTGGTGAAGGAGGGCCCGGGAGGGCGACGGCGCTATCTCGACGACGTGCTCGTCGCTATTGACGTTCGGAACGACGACCTCATCGTCCGCGTCGACCGGGCGCTGAGGCAGCGCAACGCGTTGTTGCGCCAGTGCGGGGGCCGCCTGGGTGACACCGAGGCCTCCACGCTCGACGTGTGGGACCAACGCCTGGGAGCCGACGGCGAGGCCTTAGCCGCGGCGCGCAGCGAGCTGGTGCAGCGGCTGGCCCCGGAGCTGGGCAAGGCCTACGCCGAGGTGGCCGGCGGCGACGACATATCGATCACCTACGCGCCGTCGTGGTCGGCGTTGTTCGGCGGTCCGGGACTGACCGGGGCTCTCGGCGTGGCGCGCTCTGAGGACGTGCGTCGCGGCGTAACTACAACGGGTCCCCACCGAGACGAAGTCGAACTCAGCATCGACGGGCGCCCGGCCCGCACCCACGCGTCACAGGGCGAGCAACGGTCGATGGCGGTGGCTTTGAGACTGGCGTCGCACGCGGTCGTGACCGAGTCGGCGGGCTCCCCGCCGGTGCTGTTGCTCGACGACGTGCTGTCCGAGTTCGACGCCGATCGTTCGGCCAGCCTGCTCGAGACCCTCCCGGCCGGCCAGGCCCTTCTCACGACCGCCGGTCCACTGCCGACTAATCCCTCACCGGACACGGTGCTTCGGGTTGAGCGGGGGAGCGTCAGGGTGGAGCAGCACCGATGAGCACCTGGCGGCCGCTGACCACCGGGGCCGACGCGCCCGAGGCACTATCGACTGCGCTCGACCGGCTCTCGCGCCGGCTGGGCGGACCCTCGAGCGCGGTCTTGAGAACGATCTTCGGCCGGTGGGAAGAGATGGTCGGACCGTCCGTGGCCACCCACGTGAAGCCCGTGGCCCTGCGCGGGACCACGCTGGTGGTGGCGGCCGACGCGCCGGCCTGGGCCACGCAGATGAGCTGGCTCGGACAGGATCTGGCGAGGCGGTTGAACGAGGATCTGGGCGCCTCGGTGGTCACCTCCATCGAGACCCGCGTGAGGCCTCCCGAGGCCCGCCGCAAGCCGCAGGAAAAAGGGGCAGAGAAGCCGCCGGAATAGGCGTTTCTGTCACCCTGGTCTGGTAAACTGACATTGTTGTGTTTCGGGCCTCTGACCTGCGGTTTTACCGTCGGTAGGCCCCCCGATTCCACCCTTTAGGAGGGTTCCCTAGTGGCCATCCCCAACGCGGCCGAAGAGGCCGCCGAAAAGACCCCAGCGCGGGGCGACAAGAAGGGTCAGAAGGGGGCCTACGGATCAGAGCAGATCGTCGTCCTGGAGGGCCTCGAGGCGGTCCGGAAGCGCCCCGGGATGTACGTCGGCGGCACCGGCCTGAACGGCCTACATCACTGCGTCCGCGAGCTAGTCGACAACTCGGTCGACGAGGCCATGGCCGGCCACTGCACCCGGATCGATGTGACCCTGCTGGCCGACGGTGGATGCCGGGTGGCCGACGACGGGCGTGGCATCCCCACCGACCCGCACCCGAAGCACAAGAACAAGTCCGGCGCTGAAGTCGCCCTCACCACGCTGCACGCCGGGGGGAAGTTCGGCGGGAGCGGCTACAAGGTCTCGGGCGGACTGCACGGCGTGGGGGTGTCGGTGGTGAACGCCCTGTCCGAGCGCCTGCTTCTCGAGGTCGACCAGCACGGCAAGCACTTCCGCCAGGAGTACGGCCGGGGCGGCAAGCCCAAGACCAAGCTCGAGGCCGTCGGCAAGGCTCCCCGCGGACGCACCGGCACCACGATCACGTTCTGGCCGGACGAGACCATCTTCAGTTCCGAGGGCACCGAGTTCCGGGCCCAGACGGTGATGGAACGCCTCCAGATTTACGCGTTCTTGAACAAGGGCCTCGAGATCCGGTTCCGCGACGAGCGGCCGGGTCACGAGCAGGAGCAGATCTTCAAGTACCCCGGCGGGATCGCCGACTTCGTGAAGCACCTGAACGCGTCCCGCGAGGCGTTGTTCAAGAAGGTCGCCATGTTCGAGCAGGTGGAGGAGAACCAAGAGGTCGAGATCGCGCTGCAGTGGAACACCGGGTTCCACGAGGGCATCCATTCCTTCGTCAACGGCATCCAGACCGCTGAGGGCGGCACCCACGAGGAGGGGTTCCGCAAGGCGCTCACCAATGTGGTCAACAAGTACGGCCGAGGGAAGGGCTTGCTGAAGGAAAAGGACGAGAACCTGCTGGGCGAGGACATCCGCGAGGGCCTCATCGCCGTGGTCAGCGTGAAGATGGTCGAGCCGCAATTCGAGGGCCAGACGAAGGGCAAGCTGGGCACGATTTCCGTTCGCTCGCTGGTCGAGCGCGGCACCAACGACAAGTTGGCTGACTGGCTCGAGCAGAACCCGTCCGAGGCGCGCCAGATCCTGCAGAAGGCCCAACAGGCGGCCAAGGCCCGCACCGCGGCGCGCCAGGCGCGCGACCTCATCCGGCGCAAGTCGGCCCTCGAGGGAGCCGGCATGCCGGGCAAGCTGGCCGACTGCTCCTCGAAGGACCCGTCCGTGTCGGAGCTGTTCATCGTGGAGGGCGACTCAGCCGGCGGACCGGCCATCCAGGCCCGCAATCCCGAGACCCAGGCCGTGCTGCCGATCAGGGGCAAGATCCTCAACGTCGAGAAGGCCGCCATCGACAAGATGTTGAAGAACATCGAGATCCAGGCCCTGATCGGCGCCGTCGGCGGGGGAGTGGGCAACGAGGAGTTCGACGTCGACAAGGCCCGCTACCACAAGATCGTGATCCTCTGCGACGCCGACGTCGACGGCAGCCACATTCGCATCCTGCTGCTCACGTTCTTCTACCGCCAGATGAGGGCGCTGGTCGAGCGGGGTTACGTGTACATCGCCCAGCCGCCGCTGTACTCGGTGATCGTCGGCAAAGAGAAGCAGTACCTCAAGGACGACGCCGCCAAGGCAGAGTTCCTGGCCACGCACCCGGGCGACAAGTGGGAGTTCAGCCGGTTGAAGGGCCTCGGCGAGATGGACTGGGACGAGTTGAAGCAAACCACGATGGACCCAGCCCACCGAGTGCTGCTGCAGGTGTCGGCCGAAGAAGCTGCCATCTGCGACGAGATCATGGCGGTGCTGATGGGCGACGACGTCGCCCAGCGGAAGGACTTCATCGTGCGCAACGCGGCCGACGTCCGCTTCCTGGACATCTAGGGGTCAGCCAATGAGTGACCAGAGCGGGTCCGGCGCGCAGCTCACCTTCGGGTCGGTCGAGAACATCGACCTGCAGGAGGAGATGGAGCGCTCCTTCCTCGAATACGCCATGTCCACGATCATGCGGCGCGCCTTGCCCGACGCGCGCGACGGGTTGAAGCCGGTGCACCGGCGGATCCTCTACGCCATGCACGACCTCGGGTTCAGGCCGGATCGACCTCACGTCAAGTGCGCCAAGGTCACCGGCGAGACCATGGCCAACTACCACCCGCACGGCGACGGCGCCATCTACGACGCCCTCACGCGCATGGCTCAACCCTTCAGCCTGCTGCACCCTTTGATCGACTTCCACGGCAACTTTGGATCTCCCGACTTCGCTCCGGCCGCGTCCAGATACACGGAGTGTCGGTTGGCGCCGTTGTCGCAGTCGTTGCTGGCCGGCATCGACGAAGACACGGTCGACTTCGATCCCACCTACGACGGTCGCGACCGCGAGCCGACGGTGCTCCCCGCCCGTTTCCCCAACCTGTTGGTGAACGGATCCGAGGGCATCGCGGTCGGCATGGCGACCAGGATCCCGCCGCACAACCTCGGCGAAATCATCGACGCAACCGTCCACCTCATCGATCACCCGGACGCGACTCCCGACGACCTGATGGAGTTCGTGAAGGGTCCCGACTTCCCGACCGGCGGCGTCCTGCTGGGGCGCGCCGGGATCATGGACGCCTACCGCACGGGACGCGGGTCGGTTCGGATCCGCGGTGTCGCCGAGATCCAGGAAACCAAGCGGGGCTCGCAGATCGTCATCTCCGAGATGCCGTACCAGACGTCGGTCGGCTCGATCGCCAACCGGGTGAAGGATCTGGTCGACTCCCGCGAGCTCGAGGGCATCCGCGACATCGAGAACCTCTCTGCCGGCCACGACACCCGCCTGGTCATCTATCTGAAGCGCGACGCGAACGCCAACGTCGTTCTCAACAAGCTTTACAAGCACACGCCGCTGCAGACCTCGTTCCCCGTCAACATGGTGGCGCTGGTCGACGGCGTGCCCCGCACCCTGAACCTGGCCCAGGCGCTGTCGGCCTACGTCGACCATCAGGTCGAGGTCATCACCCGCAGGTCGCAGCACCGCCTCGCCGCCGCCCAAGCCCGGGCCCACATCGTCGAGGGCATGCTGCGGGCTCTCGACATGATCGATCGGATCATCGAGCTCATCAAGGGTTCAGCCGACCGGGGCGAGGCCCGTACCGGCTTGATGGCCGCGCCGTTCGACTTCTCCGAGATCCAGGCCAACCACATCCTCGACATGACGCTGTCGAGGCTCACTCGTCTCGGCCGCGACGAATACGAGGCCGAGATGGCCCAACTGCGCGAGACCATCGCCGCCCTCGAGTCGATCCTGGGTGATCCCGCCGAGCTGCGGGGCGTAATAAAGACCGAACTCGGTGAGGTCCGCGAGAAGTTCACCGAGCCGCGCCGTTGCCCGGTGACCCACGACCCGGGCGACATGGACGCCGAGGATCTCATCGAGGACCGGCCGGTCGTGTTCGTCATGACCAAGGCCGGCTACGTCAAGACCGTCGACGCCGATGCGTTCCGCACGCAGGGACGGGGCGGGCGGGGCGTGCAGGGGGCGAAGGTGCGCGAGGAGGATCTCGTCACCCACATCTCGCTGACGTCGACGCACGCCTATCTGTTGTTCTTCTCGAATCAGGGCCGGGTCTTCCGTCTGAAGGCCTACGAGGTGCCGATGAAGGAGCGCACCGCCCGGGGCACCGCCCTGGTCAACCTGCTCTCGTTGCGCCCCGACGAGCACGTCGCCGCCGTCATCGACACCCGTGAGTACCACGCCGGGCGATTCTTGGTGTTCGCCACCAAGCTCGGCCAGGTCAAGAAGACGACGTTCTCCGAGTACGACAAGAGCCGCCGTGAGGGCTTCATCGCCATCAGCCTGAAGCCGGGCGACGAGCTCGTACGGGTCATCCAGACCTCCGGTAGCGACGACGTCTTCATGGTCAGCCGTAAGGGACAGACCATCCGCTTCTCCGAGACAGAGGTCAGACCAATGGGCCGGGATGCCGCCGGGGTGCGGGGGATGAAGCTCCGGGCCGAAGACGAGGTCGTGTCGTGCGACGTGGCCCGGGACGAGGCCGCCATCCTGATGGTCACCGACGCGGGCTACGGCAAGCGAACCCAGCTCGACAAGTTCAACGTGCAAGGCCGCGGTGGCCAGGGCGTCCGGGGCATCAAGCTGACCGCCGCCCGGGGTTCGGTCGTGGCCGCGTTCATGGTGGGACTCGAAGACGAGATCTTTCTCATCTCGACGGCCGGCGTTACCATGCGCACCGGCGTGCGGAGCATCTCGTCCCAGGGACGCGACGCCACCGGCGTTCGGGTCATGAACCTCGACCAGGGCCAGGCCGTGGCCGCGGTGTCGCCCATCCTCCAAGCCCCCGAGGAGTAATCCCGGGGCCGCGAGCCCTTCCCCTCAATCTTTCGAAAGAGGGGAGAGGCGCGTGCTCGTATGGCGGGCGTCATCAGAAACCGAACAGGGGCAGGTCTTGCCGTTGGTTGCGGCGCTCATCGCGGTCATCGGCGTGATGGCCGTGCAAGTGGGTCGGGTCGGCGAAGCGGCCTATCAACGGGCGCAGGCCCAGACCGCGGCCGACGCGGCCGCGCTGGCGGGCGTCGCCGACGGCAGAGCGGGCGCCGAGTCTGTCGCCCGGGCCAATCGAGGGCGGCTGGTGTCATACCGGGAGATCGACGCCGATGTCCAGGTGACCGTGCGCCTGGGTGACGCCACAGCCGAGGCAAGGGCCCGGGGATCGGCTGGCGGAGGCGCCGCGTGGGCGCAGGGGTCGTCGACGGGGTTGGCGCCCGCGATGCGGGCTGCGATCGCCAGGGCCGCGGCCCTGCTGGGTCGACCGATCCCGATCACGTCGGGGTTCCGCAGCATCGCCCAGCAGCGGGCGTTGTGGGCCCGGCGCCACACCAATCCCTATCCGGTGGCTCCGCCCGGGACGTCGATGCACGGTCGGGGGCTGGCGATCGACGTGCCGCGGTCGTTCGTGCCAGTGCTTCTGCGGGTGGCCCGGCAGGCCGGCCTCTGCCAGCCCTATCCCCGCAACGACCCGATCCATTTCGAGTTGTGCCGGTGATCCACCCGGCTCGGCGACCGCTCTAGGTAGGCTGCGCACGCCCGCAGCCCCCGACTATCGAAGAGAGCGCCCCACCTTGGCCCAGCCCCGGCGCGGACGGCGGACCGTTCGCAAGTTCGACGTGTGGACAGTGACGCGGGCGTCGTTGCTGCTCTATCTCAGCCTGCTGATCATCTTCATCGTGGCCGGCACGATGCTGTGGCTCATCGCGGGCCTCACCGGCACCCTCGACGCTATTCAGGATGCCATCGCCACGACCCTGGCGTTCGACTCGTTCCGTTTCGTCGGCCCCCAACTGCTCACCGGCACGGTGCTGATTGGCCTGATCATGGTGCTTGTGGGTACCGGAGTGAACGCTCTGATAGCCGTGCTCTACAACCTGATCAGCGAAGTTGTCGGCGGGATCGACATCCACGTCGAGGAGCGCGACCCCCGCCCCTAAACTGTTGCGTCCGGCGGCCCACGGCCGTCATGCGGGGCTATAGCTCAGCTGGTTAGAGCGCAGCACTGATAATGCTGAGGTCCGTGGTTCGACTCCACGTAGCCCCACTTCCTGCATGAGCGTTCCCGCAGGTCAGCGACAGCGCGTCGTCGCGGCGCATTGTCCGCCCGTACCCGTCACGTACCCGGAATCGCGATCCGTACGGGCACGCCAGCCGGCGAGATCTAGCCAGGCGTGACGATGAACTGTTGTTGACCGGCGACGACTCCGATCGGAGACAGTCCACCCTTCTGGATCGCAGTGGCCGATGCTGTGTTCCCGACCGCGCACTCAGCCCAGACGGATGCAACGCCGAGGGTGTTGAAGCAGAAGTCAACGACGGCCGCGATTGCCTCGGACGCGTACCC
>JAHWKP010000005.1 GCA_019347775.1 Actinomycetota bacterium
GCTGAAGACCTGGCCCCAGGTCGGCTTCTCGAGGAAGCGCTCGATCGATCCGTCCTCGCGAGCGATGACGATGCCGAACTCGAGTGGGTTCTCCATGGCCTTGAGGGCGATGCTGGCCATGGCTCCGCGCTCTTCGTGACGCTTGACGATGGCGGTCAGATCGATGTCCGTGATGACGTCACCTGAAATCACAAGGAAGCGCTCGTCGAGCTCATCCATGGCATTACGGACGGACCCGGCCGTGCCCAGGGGAGTCTCCTCGGTGGCGTAGACCATGCGGACGCCGAATTCGGAGCCGTCGCCGAAGTACGTGCGTATGGCGTTGGCCATGAAAGCCACCGTCACGACGATCTCCTCGAAGCCGTGTTGGCGCAGGAGCCCGACGACGTGTTCCATCATCGGCCGGTTGGCCACGGGAATCATCGGCTTCGGCGCGTTGGAGGTGAGAGGCCGCAGGCGGGTGCCTTCACCGCCAGCCATGATCACCGCCTTCACGGCATCAGCCTAACGGCGGAGCCTCGGGACCGGCACGGCGGGCGCGTAGTGCGCTGAGCGCCAAGGGGACATAGCCGGCTGCGGCCCACCAGCCGAGGACGAGAGCCGCAATCGCGCAGAACCACGCGAGTGGCCGAGCGACCTCGGACCACGACAAGCCGGCCTCGGCGACGAGGAAAAACGGCACCGCGAACATCAGGGCCAGGGTGCCAGCCTTGCCCACCCAGAGGACATCGATGCGGGTCGCGCCCAGGGCGGCGAGAACTACGACGCCGAGAGAGACGAGCGCCTCACGGATCAAGACGACGATTCCGAGCCACAGGGGGAAGGACCCATCGATGAGCACGGCGACCGCGGCGACGACGATGAGCACCGGCGACCGGGTCGAGGACCTTGCCGAGCCGAGCTCGGAGACGCTGTTTGAGCGCCGGGCAACCCAGCCGTCGAGCCAGTCGGACGCGCCGAGGCCGGCGAGCAACCAGGTCGCCACGTGTCGGTTGTGACCAACGAGAAGGACATATGCGAAGACAGGACTGCCGGCAATCCGCCCGAGCGAGATGAGATTCGGGACGGTGAGCAGCTCCCTCACTCGCCCATCGCCCCCCTCGCCTGGGCAGGCGAATCCGGGAGTCTGACCTCGATCACGCGGTAGCCCCGGCGGGATCCGAGCTTGTTGGCCGGGAATCCCGAGTTGGTGAGCCACGGGATCAACGAGTCAGATCCGAGGGATCGCTTGACGACCAGCCACGCCCCACCGTCGGGAGCCAGGCGACCGAGCCAGTGCACGAGGAGTTCGTGGAGGTGGGACTTTCCGGTGTGGAGCGGAGGGTTGGAATAGAGAGCCGCCACCACGAGGTCGTCCGGGGCGTCGTCCGGCGCGACCACCCGAATGTTGTGCGCGCCCAGCCGGCGGGCATTGGCTTCGGTGAGTTCCCGGGCCCGGGGATTGACGTCGACAGCCCAGACGGTCGCCTTGGGTGACTGCTTCGCCAGCGCTATGGAGATGGGGCCGTACCCGCAGCCCAGATCCACCAGGTTCCCCTCCGCCGGAGGGGATGGCGCCTTGGCCAGCAACACCTTGGTGCCGGGGTCTACGTGGGCCACCGAGAAGAGGCCCCTATCGGTGTCGAGTTCCACCTCTTCGCCGCCCGGGAGCCGGAAGGGAACCCTAAAGAAGCCGGGCGGTGTGCCGATGGTCACGAAGAGGAAACCTAAATCAGCGGTGCTAGCGTCGGGGCCGCATGGCTTCAGAAAGAAGGCCTTGTAATGGGGGCAGGGAGGGCAAGTTTGGCGTGCCTGGAGCACACGGTCGAGAACGGCGACAGGACCGCGACCGTTCGCCTTGCCGGTGAGCTCGATCTTTCCGTGGCCGATGAGCTACGCGATCTGCTGGACAGCCTGATCACCGACGGCCACCCCCGCATCGAGCTGGACCTTGGTCAGATCCGGTTCGTCGACTCCCGCGCCATCGGGGTGCTGATCGGTGCCCAGAAGCGGGCAGAGAGCGCGGGTGGGCGGATCAGGGTCTGCAAGCCGCAGTCGACCGTCCGCAAGACCTTCGACATTCTCGGCCTGAGGCCGGTCTTCGAGATCGACTGATCTCGACCGGCCCGCCCGATTTACGGGCGGGCCAAGTCTTCTACCCGCAGCCCACTCCGGCGGGTGCGGCCGTCGGCACGACTATGTCGTCGACTTCGATGCCGAAGGCTTGGATGCTGCCGTCAGAGAAGAGTACGAACCTCATCAGGAACTCGCCCGGAGGCGCCTCGAACTCGGCCTCCACGTCGGAGAACTCTGGAAAGCGGTCGTTCGGGAAGCTGAAGCCAGCCCGGGGCTTCCATGTCTTGCCGCCGTCAGTGGACATCTCGAAGGCGGCCCTGTCGAGGGTGAGCCCCTCCTGCGGGAACCACTCGAACATCCACCGGGCGCGGAACTTGATGACGCCCTTGCCCCCGCCCCACGCGTGGGGCTTGGAGATGATGGTGTCGCCACGGTCCTGGCTGTTCTCATAGAAGAAGTTCGCCATGACATTGCTGACGTTGCTCGAGCCGGGCTGCGCTGGGCCGTGCTTCCAGTTGCCGTCCTTCTTGATCTCCCAGCCCTGTTCGCAGGCTTCGAAGTCATAAGTGAACTCCGCCGCCCGTGCGGGTGAACCCGGAACGGTGCCCAGGGCTACGAGCGAGAGGATGAGTACGAGGGGTGTCAGACGGGTCCGCATGTGTCCATTCTTCCACCTGAGTGGCCGGTATTCCTGCCAACCCCCGGTATCATGTGCCTAACGGGCCGCTGAAGTCCCGCTCAGCGAGAGAGCAAGCGCAGAGCGAGAGGACACATATCGGCGATGATGCCCACACCGGGTCTCTACGACCCTGACAACGAGCACGACGCCTGCGGAGTCGCCTTTGTGGCCGACCTGTCTCGCCAGGGGCCGAGTCGAAGGGTGGTGGAGCTCGCCCTCGAAGCGCTCGGGAACCTGGCCCACCGGGGCGCTTTGGGAGACGAGGACGGCACCGGTGACGGCGCCGGGATCCTCGTGCCTCTCCCCCACGACCTCCTGAGACGGGCATCAGGACTGGATCTGCCCGATCGGGGTGAGTATGCCGTCGGATCCGCCTTTCTGCCAAGCGACTCACGCGAGCGGGCCGAGGCGTGTGCCTCCATCGGCCGAGTGGCGCACGAAGAGGGGCTGCGGGTCCTCGGGTGGCGGGACGTGGAGATTCGGCCGGAGGCGCTGGGCCCCGGGGCTCGCGATCACCTCCCCTGGATAAGTCAGGTGTTCGTTGCTTCCCGTGATGGCGAGAGGCACATGGCCCTGGAGCGAAGCGCGTTCGCTCTCCGGAAGCGGGCCGAGCGAGAGGTCGACGCCGTGTACTTCGCCAGCTTCTCCGCCCGCACTCTTGTTTACAAAGGGATGCTCACCGCCCACCAGCTCGGTGAGTTCTACGTGGATCTCGGTGATCCAGCGTTCGAAGCGACACTCGCCCTGGTGCACTCGAGGTTCTCGACCAACACCTTCCCGTCGTGGCCGCTGGCCCATCCCTTCCGCTACATCGCCCACAACGGCGAGATCAACACGGTGCGCGGGAATCGCAACTGGATGGCGGCGAGGGAGACCTTGCTCGAGTCGGACCTGATTCCCGGCGACCTGAAGCGTCTGTTCCCGGTGTGCACTCCCGGCGCGAGTGACTCGGCCAGCTTCGACGAGGTACTCGAGTTGCTGCACCTCGGGGGACGCTCGTTGCCCCACGCCGTTCTGATGATGGTGCCCGAGGCCTGGCAGCACGACCGCGAGATGTCGGAGGATCGCCGGGCCTTCTACGAGTTCCACTCGATGCTGATGGAGCCCTGGGACGGCCCGGCCTGCGTGACCTTCACCGACGGGCGCAGCGTCGGGGCCGTGCTCGATCGGAATGGTTTGCGGCCCGGTCGCTGGTGGCAGACCGACGACGGGCTGGTCGTGCTGGCCTCAGAGGTGGGCGTGCTGGATCTGCCGGCACGGAAGGTGGTGGCCAAGGGCCGCCTCAGCCCGGGAAAGTTGTTCCTGGTCGACACGGCGGAGGGCCGCATCGTCGACGACGCGGAAGTGAAAGACGCGTCGGCTGCAGAGAATCCCTATGGCGCGTGGCTCCATGCCGGGGTGGTGCATCTGCCCGACCTGCCGCCTCGGATGCCGTTGGTGCCGGAGCACTCGCAAGTGTTGCGTCAGCAAAGGCAGTTCGGGTACACGGCCGAGGATCTCAAGTTGCTGATGACGCCCATGGCCATGTCCGGCGGCGAGGCGGTCGGCTCTATGGGTACAGACACACCGGCCGCAGTTCTGTCGAAGCGGCCACGGTTGCTATTCGACTACTTCGCCCAGCTGTTCGCCCAGGTGACCAATCCCCCCCTCGATGCCATTAGAGAGGAGATGGTGACTTCGTTGGCGGCGACCATCGGGGCCGAGCAGAACTTGTTGGACGCCGGACCAGCGTCGTGCCGCCACATCGCGCTGCCGTGGCCGATCATCGACAACGAGGACCTGGCCCGCCTGCAGTACGCCAATGACGACGGCAACCTTCCCGGCTTCCGAGCAGCCGCGATTGACGGACTGTTTGACGCATCACGCGGCGGCGAGGGGCTGGGCGACGCGCTGGCCGCCGTCCGGCAGCAGGCATCCGAGGCGGTGGCGGACGGCGCCCGGATCCTGATCCTTTCGGACCGGTTCGCCACCCCGGAATTGGCGCCCATCCCGTCGCTACTGCTGGTCTCCGCCGTCCACCACCATCTCATCCGGGAGCAGACCCGTACGAGAGTTGCCCTGGTCGCCGAGGCCGGGGACGCCCGAGAAGTTCACCACTTTGCGTTGCTGCTGGGATACGGCGCGGCCGCGGTCAATCCGTACTTGGCATTGGAGACGATCGACGAGCTGGTTGCTGATGGTGCGGTACCGCTTGTGGCCAGGGCCGCTCGCGTGAATTACCTGCGGGCCGGGGGCAAGGGCGTGTTGAAGGTGATGTCGAAGATGGGCATCTCCACGATCGCGTCGTACCGGGGCGCGCAGGTCTTCGAAGCACTCGGCCTGAGCCAGGGCTTGATGGACGAGTACTTCACCGGAACTCCCAGTCGGCTCGGGGGCATCGGGCTCGAGGGCGTCGCCGCTGAGGTCGTCGCCCGGCACCGCCGGGCCAACCAAGCCGGACCTGACCACGGATTGCTCGACGTGGGCGGCGAGTACCAGTGGCGCAAGCAAGGCGAGGTCCACCTGTTCGACCCGGAGACGGTGTTCCGCCTCCAGCACGCCACCCGCGAGCGCCGTTTAGACCTGTTCCGGTCGTACTCCGAGCGGGTGAACGAACAGTCGGAGCGCCTCCTAACGCTTCGCGGCTTGTTCCGGCTGAAGGCCGGGGCACGTTCGCCGGTGCGCTTGGACGAAGTCGAGTCGCGAGAGGACATCATGCGCCGCTTCGCTACTGGTGCAATGTCATACGGCTCGCTGTCGGCCGAAGCCCACGAGACGCTGGCCATCGCCATGAATCGCATCGGTGGACGCTCGAACAGTGGCGAGGGCGGTGAGGATCCGGAGCGTTACGTGGTCGACGCCAACGGCGATTCGCGGCGTTCGGCGGTGAAGCAGGTGGCGTCGGGCCGCTTCGGAGTGACCAGTGAGTACCTCGTGTCGGCCGACGACATCCAGATCAAGATGGCCCAGGGTGCCAAGCCGGGCGAAGGCGGGCAGCTGCCCGGCAACAAGGTCCATCCCTGGATCGCCAAGACCCGGCACTCGACGCCCGGGGTCGGCCTCATCTCGCCGCCCCCCCACCACGACATCTACTCGATTGAGGACCTGGCCCAGTTGATCTTCGACTTGCGCAACGCCAATCCTCGGGCGCGGTTGAGCGTGAAGTTGGTGGCCGAGACGGGAGTGGGCACGGTCGCGGCTGGAGTCGTCAAGGCCGACGCCGATGTCGTGCTGATCTCGGGACACGACGGCGGGACGGGAGCTTCGCCGCTGACGTCGCTCAAGCACGCCGGCGGGCCGTGGGAAGTCGGGCTCGCCGAGACCCACCAGACGCTCGTCGCCAATGGCTTGCGGGATCGCGTCGTGCTGCAGGTCGACGGACAGTTGCGCACGGGGCGCGACGTCGTGGTTGCAGCCTTGCTGGGAGCCCAGGAGTTCGGATTCTCGACCGCCCCCCTCGTGGTCGCCGGCTGCGTGATGATGCGGGTTTGCCACCTCGACACCTGTCCAGTCGGGATTGCCACGCAGGACCCGCTGCTGAGGGAGCGCTTCACCGGCAAGGCCGAGATGATCGTGACCTTCTTCGAATACGTCGCCACCGAGGTTCGGGAGCTGCTGGCCGAGCTCGGATTCCGCTCGCTTGATGAGGCGATGGGCCACGTGGAGTGTTTGGACGCCTCGCCCGCCATCAACCACTGGAAAGCGGAGGGGCTGGACCTGTCGCCGATCCTCCGGCCAACTGGGGAGCCTGGGGTCCTGCCCCCGCTCCGGGCGCAGCCCCCGGCCGTACGTTCTCTCGGCCCTGTGCTCGACGACGAGTTGGTGAGGAAGGCGGAGGGGGCGTTGGAGGGCGGGGAGGCGGTGCGGGTTATCACCGCGGTGCGCAACACGGACCGGGCGGTGGGCACGTTGCTCGGATACGAGGTGACGCGCCGGCACGGTGGCGGAGGCTTGCCGGACGACACGATCGTGATCGACGCGGTTGGGTCGGCAGGTCAGAGTTTCGGCGCCTTTCTGCCGGCCGGAGTCACGCTGCGGTTGGAGGGCGACGCCAATGACTATGTGGGCAAGGGGCTGTCGGGCGGGCGGATCGTGGTGCAGCCGGCACGGGAGGCGCATCCGCGGTTCGACGCCGAGCAGAGCGTCATCGCCGGCAACGTGTGTCTCTACGGGGGAACCGGCGGTGAGGCCTTCCTACGCGGAGCGGCCGGCGAGCGGTTCGCAGTCCGGAATTCCGGCGTGACTGCAGTCGTAGAAGCGGTGGGCGACCACGCCTGTGAGTACATGACCGGAGGGACGGTCCTGATTCTGGGCGAGTTCGGGCGCAACCTCGGTGCCGGCATGTCCGGAGGGGTCGCGTATGTCCGGGGGCCGGTCGCGACCGTTCGGGGCCGGGTGAATCCCGAGATGGTCGATCTCGATCCGCTCGACGGCGGGGACCTGGCCTTAGTGGAGACGCTGTTGCGCCGTCACATCAAAGAGACGAATTCCGCGACCGCTCGGTGGCTGCTCGACGGATGGCCGGAGGAAGGCGCCCAGTTCGTGAAGGTCTTCCCGAAGGATCTGAAGCGGGTCCTGGCCGTCGGGGCAGAGGAGATGGTCGAGGAAGCCGACGTCTATGACACCGAGGAGGCCGGCGGCGAAGTGTTGATGGCGGTGGGCGCCCATGGCTGATCCCCGCGGGTTCCTCGAGATCGGACGGGTCGGGCCAGAGCGCCGTCCTATTGAAGAGAGAGTGCGCGACTGGCGCGAGGTCGATGTGCCGTTCGGTAGGCGGAAGGCGGCAGAACAGGCGACGCGGTGCATGGACTGCGGCGTGCCGTTCTGCAACAACGGTTGCCCATTGGGAAACGTCATCCCCGACTGGAACGACCTCGTCCGGACAAATCGCTGGGAGGAAGCCGCCGCGAAGTTGCACGCGACCGACAACTTCCCGGACTTCACCGGCCGGATCTGCCCGGCGCCCTGCGAGGCCGCTTGCGTCTTGTCGCTCGAGGGCCTGGATCAGGCGGTCGCGATCCGGCAGGTCGAGCTGTCGATCAGCGAGCGGGCTTGGGAAGAGGGCTGGGTGGTGCCACAACGTCCGACGGTGGACACGGGACGAAGTGTGGCCGTCGTGGGATCGGGTCCGGCGGGGCTTGCCGCCGCGCAGCAGCTGACCCGCGCTGGGCACCGCGTGACGGTGTTCGAGAGGTCCGACCGGGCAGGGGGGCTGCTGCGCTACGGGATCCCGGAGTTCAAGATGGAGAAGCGGGTCCTGGACCGCCGCCTCGAGCAGATGCGCGCCGAGGGCACGCAGTTCTCGACCGGCGTCGACGTCGGTGTCGACGTCACCGTCGACCAGCTGCGCGAGCAGTACGACGCCGTCGTTGTCGCCGTCGGCGCACTGGCAGCGAGGGAACTGCCGGTACCGGGCCGGGACCTAGAGGGTGTGCATCTCGCTATGGAATATCTGGAGCTGTCAAACCGGGTATGCGAGGGGGATCTCGACGAGGCGCCGATCACGGCCGAGGGCAAGCACGTGGTCATCGTCGGAGGTGGCGACACGGGTGCCGACTGCCTCGGGACGGCGACGCGTCAGGGTGCGGCTTCGATTCGGCAGTTGCAGTACCACCCGCGGCCCCCGGACCCCGCCGATAACCAGACGCCTTGGCCGTTGTGGCCCCAGGTCCTTCACTCGTGCGCGGCTTACGAGGAGAATGGCGACCGGTTGTTCGCGGAGACCACGCAGGAGTTCGTTGGCGACGGCGGCCGAGTGACCGCGGTGCGGACGAATTCAGGGGATCTCCCGTGTGACCTGGCATTGATCGCCATCGGTTTCACCGGACCGGAGCCGACGGGTCCGTTGGCGGAGTTGGAGCTGACCGTGACGGAGCGCGGAACTGTCGCGGTCGACGAGCGCTGGATGAGTTCGGAGGAGGGCGTGTTCGCCTGCGGCGACACGACCAGAGGTCAGAGCCTGGTGGTATGGGCGATCGCCGACGGGCGGGCTTGCGCCGAGAGCGTCAACCAGTGGTTGTCTGATCCAGCCCGGACCGGAGTTGCTGGACGAGAGCGCCAACTGACTCCGAGCTAGCGCCGTCGAGGACAGGACGCATCAGAGCCGAGGCGACGATCACTCCGTCGGCCGACGCAGCGACCTCGGCGGCTTGATCGGGTGTCGAGATACCGAACCCCATGAGTACGGGGCGGTCCGTGTGGGCCTTGAGTCGGGTGGCCAATTCCGCGGTCGAGGCCGCCAGCTCCGGCCGGGCCCCGGTGACGCCCATCAGACCGACTCCGTAGACGAAGCCCCTCGATCGCTCGCATATGGCGGCCATGCGGTCGTCGGGCGTCACCGGGGCGGCGAGAAGGACCGTCTCGATGTTCGCTTGAGCGGCCTCGGCCTCCCACTCGCGGCTTTCCTCGAGGCAGAGATCGGGGACGATCGCCGCACAGATTCCCGAGGAGGCGAGGGCTTCGGCGAAGCGCTGATGGCCGGCGCGGAAGACGAGGTTGTAATAGGTCATGGCGACCAGAGGTACGCCGAGATCGGCGCCCCGGAGGTCGGCGAAGACGCTGGCCGGGGTAGTGCCCCGGGCGAGAGCCACCGCGGACGCCTCCTGGATCGTCGGCCCGTCCATGGCCGGATCGGAGAACGGGATGCCGATCTCGAGCGCGTCGGCTCCCCCATCGACCATGGCCCTCGCGATGTCAACCCAGTCGTCGCGGATTCCCCCGGTTACGTACGGGACCAAGAGCTTGCGTCCTTGCGACCGCAGTTCCCGAAGCCGCGCCTCCAGTTGCATCCAGGAAGTCCTAGCCGACGGCGATAGTCCGTTTGATTAGGGCTTAGTCGCCTTGAAGATGAGCCAGCGGGAGCGTTCGGGTTCGGGATCACCCATGCGCTCGTAGGCGGCATCCAGGATCTCCATTTTTTCGTCGTAGGTCCGGCCTGGCGTCTGCGTACAGAAGACCGGGATGGATAGCCACGCCCGTCGTTCTTCGAGCGTCAGTTCGTATTCGACGACTTCCGGTTCTTCCGGACTCAGGCCGGCGTCGCGCAGCGCCTCTGTCACGGCCTCCGGGGTAAGCGGGGCTCTCCGGGGCCCATCGTTGCCTCGGAAATTGGGCACGAAGCCATAGTCGAGAATCGCAATCGCAATCGCGATGTCGGTGAGACCGGGTGTCCGGGGACCGAGTTCCTCCGCGGTGAAGGGCATGATCAGGAAACGACGCGGAATGTTGAAGACAACCCTCCCGCCAGAACCGAGGACCGTCGATATTTCGGTCGCCACCTTGCGCACATCGGTCTGCCACATGGCCGAGTTGCAGATGACCGAGCCGATGGGCGCCGGTGTGACGGAGGCCAACTCCTCCGCAGGCGAATGCACGAACTCCACCCGGGGGTCCGTGAGATGGCCAGCCGCTTCAGCGAGCATTGCCGCGGACGCATCTATGCCGATCACGCGCCCATCCGGCCCGACTGCCTCGAGGATGGTGTCGGTAGTGACACCGGAGCCACAACAGAGGTCCGCCACTGTCTCGCCGGGCTTGATCCCAGCCGCCGCGACGAGGTCACGGCTGGTGTCCTGATACATCGAGAACGTCCGGGCGAACTCGGCGTACCGCCGTGCGTTCTCCCGGTCGTCCCACGACCCGAGTACTTCCTTGGCCGGCTTAGGCGGCTGTCCCATTGTTGGCTTCCATGACAGCGCCGACGCTACACGTCGCCGCATTCCGGCGCCCAAGGCGCCGGCAATACGGGCCAGAAGCGGCCCACTGGTCCTGCACTCCTGTTATTCGAGGCCGATGAGGTGGGCGACGTCTTTGTCGCCGCGGCCGCTCAGAGTCATCACGACGGTGGATCCGGCGGGCAGCTCGTCAGTGCCGGACGCGGCGATGATCCACGCCAGGGCGTGCGCGGGCTCGAGGGCGGCCAGGATTCCCTCAGTCCGGGCAAGACGGCGGACGGCGGACACGACGGCGTCGTCGCCCACCGACACGTAGCGGACTGCGTCCGAAGCGGCCCAGTGCGCATGCTCGGGGCCCACGCCGGGATAGTCCAACCCGGCCGAGATCGAGTGGGCCTCGGCGATCTGACCCTCCTCGTCCTGCAAGAGCAGCGACTTCGATCCATGAACCACGCCCGGCACTCCCCTGCCGACCGCAGCGCCGCCTTCGGCTTCGACGCCCACGAGGCGAGCGTCGGTGTCGAGGAAGCCGGCGAATGTCCCAGCCGCGTTCGACCCACCACCCACGCAGGCGACTACGACATCCGGATCACCGCCGAGGAGATCGCGGGCCTGGCCCCTGGCTTCGTCGCCGACAACCCGTTGCAGCTCGCGCACCATCCACGGGTAGGGATGGGGCCCGACTACCGAACCGATGCAGTAGTGGGTCGACTCCACCGACGCGACCCAGTCGCGCAAGGCCTCGTTGATGGCGTCCTTCAAAGTCCGGCTCCCGGACGACACCGGGCGCACCTCGGCTCCGAGGAGCCTCATCCGAAAGACGTTCAGCTCCTGGCGCTCCACGTCGACTTCGCCCATGTACACGACGCACTCGAGCCCGAAGCGCGCCGCTGCAGTCGCGGCCGCGACACCGTGTTGGCCCGCTCCCGTCTCGGCGATAAAGCGGGGCTTGCCCATGGTCCGTGTCAACAGCGCCTGACCCAGAACGTTGTTGATTTTGTGCGAGCCCGTGTGAGTCAGGTCCTCGCGCTTGAGCAGCAGCCGGATTCCGAGTTCTTCAGAGAGCCGGGGGCACTCAGTCAGCTCGGTTGGCCGCCCGGCGTAAGTGCGCAGCAGTCCGTCGAGTTCGGCCCGGAATTCAGGCGCCTGCCAGGCCTCCGAGAACGCCTTTTCCAGCTCGGCACAGGCGGGCACCAGCGCCTCAGGCACATATCGCCCGCCGAAGTCACCGAACCGACCGGAGTGCTCGCTCACCCTTCTTCGTCGGCCCAGTCATATGGCTGGTCCGGGTTGTCGGGCCGGGCCCGTTGTTCGCCGCCGTCCCACGGCGGCACGAACTGTTCGCCGGCCTGCCGGGCGGCTTCGATGAAGGCGCGCATCTTCGTAGCGTCCTTCTGTCCGGGTGAGGATTCGACGCCCGTGGCGACATCGACGCCGAAGGGTCGGGCCGTCTCTATGGCCCGGGCCACGTTGTCAGGGTCGAGTCCGCCGGCCAGCACAAGGCGGGTGCCGTCGGGCACTCCGTCGACCAGCGCCCAGTCGAACACCTCGCCCGACCCGGGTCGCGGCGAGTCCAGGATCACCATGTCGGCCCCGTACCCCGCTGATCGCGCCAGGGCGGGATCGCCTGCGGAGAATGCCTTCAGCACGACCGGAACCCGCTCACGCACCTGCCGGGTGTCGGCCGCGCTCTCGTGACCGTGGAGCTGAGCCGCGCCGAGCCCCACGCGGTGCACGATCTCGCACACCCGCTGGGCCGACTCGTCCCGGAACACTCCCACCGTCAATACCTCGGGGGGAAGACGGCGCACGATGTCGGCTGCCACGACCGGAGCGATCTGACGTGGCGACGGGGCGAAGATGAACCCGATGGCGTCTGCACCGAGGGCCACGGCGAGCAGGGCGTCAGACTCGTTGGTGGTGCCGCAGACCTTTACGAACACCTGAGCTCCCGTACGGCCCGAGCCGGATCAGCAGACCGCACCAGGGCCTCGCCCACGAGTAGTGCGTGATATCCGGCGTCAGCTGCCCGCCGGGCGTCAGCCGGATCGGAGATGCCGGACTCAGCAACGGCGACCACGTCCTGCGGAATCAATTTGGCCAGCCGTACCGCCCGTTCGGGATCGACAGAGAAGTCGGCCAGGTCCCGTTGGTTTACGCCGATCATCTGCGCCCCGGCTTCGATGGCCGTTTCGATCTCCCGCTCGTCGTGCGCCTCGACCAGGCAGCCCATCGCGAGCTCGTGGGCCAACCCCATCAGCTCGCAAAGCGGTCCGTAGTCGAGTACAGCCACGATCAACAGGACGGCATCCGCGCCCGCCAGACGCGCATCACATACGTCGTTGGTCGACAGCGTGAAGTCCTTACGCAGCACCGGCAACCCCGAGGCGGCGCGGGCCGCCGTCAGGTCCGACATCAAGCCGCCGAAAAAGCGCTCGTCTGTCAAGACAGAAAGACATGCCGCTCCCCCGGCGGCATAGGCCTCAGCCAAGCTGCCGGCGTCGAGATCCGGGGCGATATCACCTTTGGACGGCGACCTCCGTTTGACCTCGGCGATCACGGACAGCTCCGGGCCGGTCAGCGATTGGACGAACGGCCGGGGCGGATCCGCCGACCGGGCTGCGTCCACCAACGGGCCGGGCAACCGCGGGTCGTCACCGACCCGACGTCGATGATGGGCCACGATCTCATCGAGCACGGTCATGTGGAAGTGGTCGTGCGCCTCGTGGTGGAGGTGGTCGCCCCGCCCTCACTCGGTGACCCGGGAACTTCCTCATCCGAAGTGGCACACGCCGGAACCCGCAGAGCTTGGGCGTCGGCTCCTCCGCCGACACGAACGGCTAACGCATGTGTGCCGAGATTCCCGCAACGCAGGATCCACTCCGCCCGCCCCGTGTCATCGGCAAATGTCGGATTGGCAGTCTCGACCTTCCACTGGCTGGAGCCGGTGAGCTCCATCTGAACGCCCGGCACCGCCTGGTTGCGCACGATGCCTTGCTCGTCCACCGATCGGGTGTAGGCACGGACAACGAGGCGCACGGGCTCGTCGACTATGGGGGGCGACGGTGCAACGGCCGAAGTGACCACGACACCGGTGTAGCTCTCCAGCCTCAAGTCGGTGTCGCGCGACTCCCTGTTCTCGAGGAAGAAGGACAGTGGCGTGGTAAGTGCCAGGTCCGGCGCCCGCCATGCCCGCACCCGGTAGCGACCGCCGAGAATGCCCACCGCGCTCCACACACCATCGGGACCGGTGGTCACCGTGGCCGAAGCCACTCCGTCGCCAACCAGGCGCTCGATGAGCACCGTGGCGCCCGCCACCAGGCCCTCGCGTGCGGTCACGACCCCCTGAAGCCTCGCTTCGCCGGGCGTCAATGCGACGGTGGTCGTCGTAGTTCCCGGCACCTCGGCCAGCACCACGCCGGACAAATCTGGCCGCTCCGTGGTCGACGTAGTGGGACCGGTTGTTGGCGGCGCGGGTAGCTCGTCGACTGCGCCCCCGGTGCAACCCCCCATTACAACTGTGATGAGTGCCACCACAACGAGCCGAGCCACTTTCTCAGTCATCTGGCTCCCATACCGCCTTGGCCTCAGAGCCGTCCCAGCGCACACTCAGCGCAACCCCGGCCTCGACCTCGCGGCGCAGATATCCGAGCGCGACCGGATGGCCGGCAACGGCGCTGAAGGTGGCCGAGGTGATGTTGCCCACGGCCTTGTCGGCCGTACGCAGCTCGGCCCCCGCCGGCGGAACCTCGCCGTCGATCGACAGCCGGCGGAGGTGGCGGTTGACATGTCCGCGGCTGTCGATCCGAGCGACCAGCTCCTGGCCCACGTAACAGCCCTTGGTGAGGCTCGCAGCCATTGGCACGAGGCCCGATTCGGCCGGGATGGTGCGCTCGGTGAGCTCCGCTCCATTCACAGGCAGTCCAGCCGTGATGCGAGCTGCCTCCCAGGCCTCCCGAGTACACGGGACGGCGTCAGCAGGAACTTCGTCGGTGTCGAGGAGGTCCTTTCCTGGAAGCGCCGGCCAGAGCGAGTCCACCTGGCTCCCGTCGCCGCTTTCGACCGCGGGTACTAGGGGACCTCTCAGCGATACCGCCGGTACCTGCCGATGGCTCAGCTCGGCCTTGACCCGCAACCGGAATCGCTCCAGGCGATCCTGCACCAGCTGGCCGAAGCCCGCGTCCATGTCCAAGATGATTCGTTCGGGGCTCACTACGGTCATCCGAACCAGAGCCACGACCTTGCCCTGAGGCTGGAGGACGAAGCTCCACGCCGACGAGCCCGGGCTCACCGCGGCAATCTCCTGCGAGAGCTGCCCGTCGAGGAAGCTGGCGGCTTGGGGCCCGCCCACCTCGATGAGGTCCAGCCGCCGGACTACGGCACCGAACCCCTCCAGGAGGGCGCGCTCCTGCTCTTCCTGGCTCGCCGCACCAGCGTCACTCATGGCCCCATCGTCGCATCTCGCATGCGTCGCGCCGTGGCGACCGCCGTCAGCAGCGCCGCCGCCTTGTTGGCGCACTCGAGGTCCTCGTCGGCCGGGTCACTGTCAGCCACGATCCCCGCCCCGGCCTGCACCCAAGCCCGCCCATCCGGAGTGCACACGAGGGTCCGCAGCGTGATAGCGGTGTCGAGGTTGCCGGAGAAGTCGACGTACCCGACGACACCGCCGTAGGGCCCTCGGCGAGTTACCTCCAAGTCGTCCACGATCTGCATGGCGCGGACCTTCGGCGCGCCCGACACGGTGCCGGCGGGCAGAGTGGCGCGAAGAACGTCGACCGGGCCGCATTGCGGGGCCAGGCGAGCCGAGACCTGCGACGTGAGATGCATGACGTGGCTGTAGCGCTCGAGCGTCATCAGTTCGTCGACGCTCACAGTGCCGGGCTGGGCGATCCGGCCGATGTCGTTGCGGGCCAGATCCACGAGCATCAAGTGCTCGGCCCGCTCCTTCGGGCTCTCGCTCAACTCCCCCGCCATGCGCTGGTCGTGCTCCGCGTCGCGGCCTCTGTGGCGCGTACCTGCGATCGGCCGCGTGGTTACAACGCCGTCTCGTATCTGCACGTGCATTTCTGGTGATGAACCGGCGAGGATCACTTCGGGACCGCGCACATAGAACATGTAAGGACTCGGGTTCACCTGTCTGAGCACGCGATAGAAGTCGAACGGATCCGAGCCGAGCTCGAAGTCAAACCGCTGGGATGCGACGACTTCGAATATGTCGCCCTCGGAGATGTGAGCCTTGGCCTCTTCCACCATGACCTGGAATCGCTCCGGCGCGACGGTGCGCGCGAACGGCGGAAGCGGTTCCTCCCGATTCGGCGGGAGGAGGACCGGCTCAGCCAGGGGTCGGGCACCGTCCTCGCAGAGTCGCTCCAGGGCGGCGACAGCTTCGTCGTAGGCGACGTCGAGCTGTTCGGCGGTGGGCTCATGCCCGACGAAAGCGTTGTGCACGAGCGTGACCCTTTGGCGCCAGTGGTCGAAAGCGGCAATGTCGCCGATCACAGAGATGACGGCATCGGGGAGCCCACGGTCGTCCGAAGGCGCATTCGGCAGATCCTCGACTTCGCGCACGACGTCATAACCGAGCCAGCCGACGAGTCCGCCATGCAGGGGCGGCAGCCCGTCGATGGAGGGCGAGCGGAACCGGCCGAGCAGGTCCTCCATTGCGACCAACACGCCGCGCCGCGTGTCGACCTCACCCACTCGGCTGTTGGTCAGTCGGACTTGGCCCGCTCGACAGATCAAGGTGGCGGCAGGATTTCGTCCCACAAAGGTCCATCTGCCCCACCGCTCGTGCTCTACTGACTCGAGGATGAAGCCTTCGTCGTCTCCGACCAGGCGCAGATAGGCCGCCACCGGCGTGGCGAGGTCGGCGACGACCTCTCGCCACACGGGCACAACGTTGGCTTCCTGCGCCAAGGCGCGGAAGTCGTCCCGGCTGGGGCTGACGGGCACAGGCTTACGGGCCGTCGCTAGCCCGCGTCGAGCGGGTTGTGGAAGCAGGTTCGGGCGCCGGTATGGCAGGCACCCTCCCCTTCTTGGACCACCCGGAACAAAAGTGCGTCGGCATCGCAGTCATAGGCGGCCGAAACGACTGTCTGGATGTCGCCGGAGGTGTCCCCCTTGGCCCAACGCTCACGGCGTGACCGGCTCCAATAGACCATCCGCCGAGTCCGCAGCGTTTCGTCGAGAGTCTCTCTGTTCATCCACGCCAGCATGAGCACTGTGCCGGTCGAATCCTCCTGGGCGATGACCGGAACGAGACCGTCGGCATTGAAGACGATTTGGGCGGGCACCGGCATCCCCCGAGTCTCCCGCATGGTGAGCCGGCCGAAGTAGCACCACGTAACGTGATCGGATGGCCAAGGGCGACAGTTCGAAGGTGGACAAGCAGCCCATATCGATGCTCGCCGACCGGGTGCTCGTCCACATTCCGGTAGAGGGCGAGCGACGCTCGAAGAGCGGCATCCTCATTCCCGCCACCGCGCAGGTCAGTAAACGGCTGGTTTGGGCAGAGGTCGTCGCCTCGGGCCCGCACGTGCGGAGCATCCAGCCGGGCGACCAGGTGCTGTTCAGTCCGGAAGACCGCTATGAGGTCGAAGTCCAGGGCGACGAATACATCCTCCTTCGCGAGCGCGATATCCACGCGGTGGCTTCCGAACGGAACGACGAGGGAACCGGCCTGTACCTGTAGCCCCCTCTGTCCGCCCGCAATTCAGGCAGGGCGGACGACGACGCCGGCGGCGGCGAGGTGGGCCTTGGCCTCCCCGACCGTGTGCTCGCCGAAGTGGAAAATCGAAGCCGCCAACACCGCGTCGGCGCCCCCTTCCACTGCGCCGGCGACCAGGTCGTCCAGTGAGCCGACCCCGCCGCTGGCCACGACGGGCACGCCAACCGCATCGACCACCCGCCGCGTCAGATCGATGTCGAAGCCGGCTCGGGTTCCGTCTCTGTCCATCGATGTGAGCAGGATCTCCCCCGCTCCGGCCTCCGAGCAGGCGATGGCCCACTCCACAGTGTCCAGAGCGGTCGGGACTCGCCCGCCGTGGGTGTGAACCACCCCCTGGCGTGAGTCGATGGCCACGACGATGCACTGCGCGCCAAATTCCGACGCCAGCTCTGCGACCAGCGCCGGGCGTTCGACTGCTGCGGAGTTCACTCCGATCTTGTCGGCGCCGGCGCGGAGTAACCGGCGGGCATCGTTCACCGAGCGAACTCCACCGCCGACGGTCAACGGGATAAAGACTGCCTCAGATGCGGCCCGCACCGTGTCGACCATGGTGCCCCGGCCCTCGGACGACGCGCTGATGTCGAGGAAGCAGATCTCGTCGGCTCCCTCGTGCCCGTATCGCGCCGCGAGCTCAACAGGGTCACCCGCGTCCCGAAGATCCAAAAAGCGCGTGCCTTTCACGACCCTTCCGCGGTCCACGTCGAGACACGGGATCACACGGACGGATCTCATCGAAAGCACGTCATCGAAGGCACCTCACCCAAGCCACTTCATCGGGCGGCCTCCAGTGCCTGTTCGAGCGTGAATCTGTGCTCGTAGAGAGCTCGACCGACGATCAAGCCCTCCGCGCCGGTATCACGGACGGCCTTGATATCGTCGAGGCCGCCAACGCCGCCGGAGCAGATGACGGGCACCGGACATCGTCCGATCGTGTCCTCCAAGACGGAGAGGTTGGGTCCGCTGAGCATTCCGTCGGTGGCGATATCGGTCACGATCACGGCGGCGGCCTGCGCTACCTCGTCCCAGTCCAGAACCTCGGCGAGAGTCTGATCTGCCTCAACCTCCCAGCCCGAGACCCGCAGCTTACCGTCACGGTGGTCGAGTCCAAGGGCGACCCGTCCACGGGCTTCGACGAGTAGTCGGGACGTAGCTGGCCGGTCCCGTAACAGCAGGCTGCCCACGACCACGCGAGCGACTCCAGAGTCGAGCAGGGTGGCATCGCGCACACCCCCGCCGACCTGCACTGGCACCGGAACAGCGCGGACCACTTCTGCCACGGCGGCGTGGTTGTCGCCGGTGCCGCGAGCCGCGTCGAGGTCCACGACATGGAGCCACGGTGCCCCGGCCTCCACAAACCGGCGGGCAGTGAGGGCAGGATCTGCGTCGTAGACCGTCTCCTCGCCGAAGTCGCCCTGGCTCAGTCGCACGACCTTTCCCTCCCGAAGATCGATGGCGGGATAGATCACCATGTGCGACTCGCGCCGCAGAACTGCACAAAGTTGGCGAGAAGCTTCAGTCCGGTGTCGCCCGACTTCTCGGGGTGGAACTGGACGCCCCACAGGTTGGCCCGCTCGATCGCGGCTACCACCGGCCCGCCGTAGTCGCAGTACGCCACCGCTTCGGCACTCGATGTCGGGGCATAGGAGTGCACGAAGTAGACCCACGGTTCCGGGCCTAGACCGGCCAGCATCGGCGATTCCGTATCTGTAGATCGGAGAACGTTCCACTGCATCTGCGGGCGCTTCACCCCGGAAGGCAGTCGCCGTACGTCACCTTCGAGGATGCCCAGGCCCGGGTCATCCGGGTCCTCGTCCGACCCGGTGTAGAGCAGCTGCAGGCCCACACAGATCCCGAGGAACGGGACGCCTGCTTCGATCACATCGCGCGCCGCGTCGGCCAGACCCGTCGAGTTCAGGGCTCGCGCCGACGGGCCGAATGAACCAACTCCCGGGAGCACCATCCCGTCGGCCCCGGCCGCTTCGGTCGCGGATGCTACGAGCCGTGCATCGCCGCCGACCCGCTGGAGCGCCTTCTCGGCGGAGCGCAGGTTCCCGATTCCATAATCGAGGACAGCGATCCGCGGCGACCTCACAGACTCCCCTTCGTCGAGGGGATGCCTCCTCCCTCGATCCGCACTGCTTCGCGCAGCGCGCGGGCCACGCCCTTGAAGGATGCCTCGAGGATGTGGTGCGTGTTGCGTCCGGCCTTGCAGGTCACGTGCAGGGTGATCGCAGCCGACGTGACGAAGGCTCTCCAAAACTCCTCAGCCAGTTGCGGCTCGAAGGCCGGTGTTCCCAGGCCAGGAGTGTCGGGAGCGAATTCGATGCCGTAAGCGAGGAAGGCTCGGCCGGAGAGGTCGACGGCCACGTCGACCAGGGCCTCATCCAGGGGCACGGACACCGAAGCGAACCGGCCTACTCCGGCCTTGTCACCGAGGGCCTCGCTGAAGGCCTCACCCAGCGCGATTCCGACATCCTCGACCGTGTGATGGGTGTCCACCGTCAGGTCACCGTCGGCCTTGATGTTGAGCCGGAAACCTCCGTGCTTGCCTAGTTGGGCGAGCATGTGGTCGAAGAAAGGCACGCCGGTGTCGACTTCCACGTCGCCACCGGAGTCCAGGTCGACCGCCACATCGACCTGGGTCTCTTTCGTCCGGCGTTCGACCTTGCTGGACCTCGGTGCCATCAACGCTCTCCTCCCGACGCGAGCACCTCGGCCAAGGCGCCCAGGAACCGGTCGTTCTCAGCTGGTGCCCCGATTGTCACCCGCAGGCAGTCCACAAGCCCTTCCTGGCCCGACAGATCGCGCACGAGAACGGATCGCTCGACCAGTCCGTTCCATACCGACACCGCGTCAATGGTGGCCGGTCGGAACAGCACGAAGTTCGCCGCCGAGTCCCAAGCAGTGACCGCCAACTCCCGTAGCGCGGCCAGCACCCGTTCCCTTTCACGTCTGATCTTGGCTACTCGGTCCTGCATCTCGTCCTCGAATGCCAGAGCAGCGTGACCGGCGGCCTGCTTCACGACATCGAGGTGATACGGCAGGGCCCGCTCGAACATCTCCGAGACGACCGAGCTTCCGGCGACCGTGTATCCGAGTCTCAAGCCAGCCATAGCCCAGGCCTTGGAGAACGTCCGGACGACCGCCAGGTTCTCCGCGCTGGCCCGGCTCGCTAGAGACGGAAGGCTTCCAAACTCGCCATAGGCCTCGTCGACCACCACCAAGCTCCGACCTGACAACGCGGCATCGACGACAGAGGGATCGTCCATCGTTCCAGTCGGGTTGTTGGGCATGGACAAGAAGATCACGTCGGCCTTGTCAGCTGACGCGGCGGATTTCACGATGTTGGCCGTGAGTGCGAAGTCGTCGCCCCGCCAGTGCTCTTCGACGGCCGTGCCACTGAGCCGGCAGAGGTGCGAATGGAGCGCATAGGTAGGGCTGAAGACGGTCGCACTCCGCCCTGGTCCGCCGTAGGCCGCCAGCAACAGCTGGATCGACTCGTTGGAACCGTTGGAGCAGAAGACATTTGACACGTCGATGCCGTGACGAGCGGCCAACGCCTCCCGCAATGCAACGGCCTCTCGATCGGGATAGCGGTTCCACTGGATCCGGGACATTTCGGTGGCCAGCCGCTCCGAGAAGCCCTGCGGCGGAGGCCAGGGTGACTCGTTGGTGTTGAGACGTACATCGACCGCAATCTGGGGCGAGTGGTAGCGCGGCGGGATCGACGGCTTCATCATTTCTCGGTCCTGAGCCCGTCGTGGCTTCTCATGCGGATCGATTCCGCGTGCATCCCGAGGCCCTCGGCCTCGGCCAGAGCCACTACGGCCGCCCCCAACTTGTCGAGGCCCGTCCGACCGACAGTCACGGCGTGCATCTGCCGTTGGAAGTCGGTCACTCCCAATGCCCCGCCGAAGCGGGCTGACCCGAAGGTGGGCAGCACATGGCTCGGGCCGGCGACGTAGTCACCCACGCTGGCCGGCGAAAGCGGCCCGCAGAACACCGCTCCGGCGTGGCGGACCTGCTTCAGAAGCACTTCGGGCTCGGCCACCATGAGCTGTAGGTGCTCGGGGGCGATGGCGTTGGCCACTGCGATGGCCTCGGTCGGGCCGTCGACAATCGCCGTGTAAGCATTGTCCGCCAAGTTGGCCGCGATCACATCCGATCGGGCCGCGGTTGCCCCCAGCCGCTCGACAGCCCCCTCCACCGCGTCGGCCACATCCGTGGACCAGCAGACGAGCCAGGCCAGTCCGTCGGGACCGTGCTCGATCTGGACGACGAGATCGACGGCCGCGTACTCCGGATCGACCGAGTCGTCCGCTACGACCACTACCTCGGACGGCCCCGCGAAACTGGCCGGCACACCAACGAGACCCCGGGCCGCAACCTCGCGTTTGGCTTGCGCCGTATAGGTCCCGCCCGGCCCCACGATGACATCGACGGGCCGAATGCTTTCCGTGCCATAGGCCATCGCAGCCACGAGCGCGCTGCTGTTCCCGACGATCACTTGGTCGGCCCCGGCCAGAGAGGCGGCCGCGAGAATGCCGGCTGCGGGCAGACCACCGGAGTCGGGGGCGGTAGCGACGACGACTTCCTCGACGCCCGCCACTTTGGCCGGAACCACCGTCATGAGCACGCTGGAGATCAGCGGCGTTCGCCCTCCGGGGACATAGCAACCGGCGCGGTCCACCGCGACCGGGAGCGTCTCCACCCGAACCCCCCCGTCGGACCACGTGCCCGTGGACGGGAGGGTGTGGCGGTGAAATGCCTCGACCCGGTCGCGACTCACCTCGAGCGCGTCGCGTACGTCGCCGGGCAGGCAGTCCAGGGCGGAGCGACACTCTTCAGCCGAGACCACCAGCGAGGGCAGGTCACAGCCATCCACCCGCCGGGTCACCGCTCTGACGGCCGCGTCTCCGCCGTCGCGGACTTCGTCGCATATCGCCGCCACGACTCCTACGGGTGGATCGCTGACTACTGCCGGACGAGGCAGACGGCCGCGCACCTGCGCCATGGCAGCAGCGCTGTGGGCCCCTTGGACCGCGCCGCGAAGGTCAACCCGGCGGAGCATGGAGGATCGAGGTTACGAGAGATCCCTCCGATTGGGAGAATGGCGATGTGCCAGCCTCCGCTCCTGCCCCCGCCGAATTGTCGTCGCTCGCCTCGTCGCTCAACGACATAAGCCGCCGCCTGAGCGCCATGGCCGAAGCGGCCACTCCCGGCGACGGTGAGGACGAAGGCGTGGCGGGTGATCTATGGGAGATCGAGCGGATGCTGAGGAACGCCCAGCGCCGACTCGAAGCACTGGTCCGCTAACTCGAGCGCGGGGAAGTCACCCCAACTGCCGCACCAGCCAGGCGACGCCCTGTAGGGCTCGCATGGCGAGATAGGCCCCGGCAGCGATTACGAGCAGCTTGAAGTGCCACGGCACCCGGGGCTCCTCCACGGTGGGTGCCAGGAGCGATCGTCCGCAGCTGGGGCAGGTGCCGTCCCGATTGACCGTCGGCGTGGCGAGATATCTGTCGCAGCCCTCACACCAGGGCACAGCTCAGGCCGGATTGTTGAGCCGCGGGCCGGCAGCCGCCACCCGACTCGGCACCGGATGGCCGACGAGTTCGGCGACGAGGCGGGAGGCGTCGAGCAATCGATCCAGGTCCACGCCGGTCTCTACCCCGAGATCTTCCATCAGGTACACGAGGTCCTCGGTCGCGAGGTTGCCGGTGGCGCCTTCCGCGAAAGGCGATCCTCCCAGGCCACCTACGGCGGTGTCGAAGTCCCGCACGCCGGCGAGATAAGCGGTGTGAGCGTTGAGCAGGGCGGTGCCTCTGGTGTCATGCAGGTGCAGTCCCACTCGCGTCCCGGTGGCGGCCAGCACCTCTTCTATTCGCCGGGGCGTGGCCATACCGGTCGTGTCGGCCAGCGTCAGCGCTGTGGCGCCGGCGTCCATGCATCGCCGGGCCACCGCAGCCACTTCAGAAGGAGCGATATCGCCCTCGTACGGGGAGCCGAAGGAGCACGATAGGACCGCTTCCACCCACGCCTCGCCGGCGAGGCCGCAGATGTCGCGGAGCTGGTCGATGGAGTCGTCGACGGACATGCGTACGTTTCGCTGGTTGTAGCCCTCCGACGCCGAGAGGGTCACGCTGATCGCGTCGAGGCCGGCGTCCAAAGCCATTTCTGCGCCCTTACGGTTCGGCACGAGCCCGACCCAGGTGACGCCGTCCAACTTCGGCAGAAGGGCCACGACCTTTTCGGCGTCGGCCATCGACGGCACGGCCTTGGGCGACACGAAGGCCACCGCTTCAATTGTCTTGAGGCCGGCCGCCACCAGCGCCTCGATGAGGCGGATGCGATCCTCTACCGACAGAGGCGCCTCCACCTGGAGGCCGTCCCGGGGGCCGACCTCCCTTATCCGAACCGCGTCGACCGTGAGGGCCGCCCTGGCTTCCATCATCCGGGCGTGATGCCGCGCCGGCGGTCGGAGAACTCGCGGGACTTGCCCTCGGATTGCTCCAACCGGGCCAGCAATTCCTCACGCAGATCCTGCGCGCCCACGACGGCGTCGATGACCAACTCCGAAGCAAGTCGCAGAAGATCGATGTCGGCCTCGTACTCCTTACGCATCCGTTCGACAAATGCGGCCCGTTCATCGGCGTCTTCGATCTCGGCGATCTTGTTGGCATAGACCGCGTTGATGGCGGCCTCAGGGCCCATGACTGCGATCTTGGCGCCTGGCAGCGCAATGCAGGCATCCGGCTCGAAGGCAGGCCCCGCCATCGCGTAGAGACCTGCGCCGTAGGCCTTCCGCACAATGACCGAGAACTTGGGCACCGTGGCTTCGGATACCGCGGTGATCATCTTTGCGCCGTGGCGGATGATCCCTTCCCGCTCGACCTGTGATCCGATCATGAACCCGGGCACGTCAGCGAGGAAGACGAGCGGGACGTTGAAGGCGTCACAAGTCCAAATGAAGCGGGCCGCCTTGTCGGCCGAGTCACCAAAGAGGACACCGCCTTTGACTTCGGGATTGTTGGCCACGATTCCCACCGGGGCGCCGTTCATCCGTCCGAAACCGACGATGAGCTCCGGCGCGAAGAGGGGCTTGACCTCGAAGAGGCTGTCCGCGTCGATCAACCCGTCGATCACTTTGCGCATGGAGTACGGAGTGCGCTCGTCTTCGGGAACCGAGTCGGCCGTTAGGGCCTCGAGCGGCGCCACGGGTGCGTAGGTCGGAGGCTGCTCGCGCCAGGACGAGGGGAGATAGGACAGATACCGCTGGGCCTGCTCGATGGCATCGGAATCGTCGTGGGCGAGGTTGTCCCCACAACCGGAGACGGTGGCGTGCATTCGCGCGCCACCCATGTCCTCCAGCGTGGTGATCTCACCTACCACCATCTCGGCCATGCGCGGCGAACCGAGGTACATCGACGCGTTGCCCTCGACCATGATGACGAGGTCGCAGAAAGACGGGATGTAGGCCCCGCCCGCGGCCGACGGTCCGAATAGACAACAGACCTGCGGCACTTTGCCCGAGAGCTTCACCTGGTTGTAGAAGATCCGGCCCGCGCCGCGCCGACCGGGAAACAGCTGGACCTGATCGGTGATGCGGGCGCCTGCTGAGTCGACGAGCCACACGACCGGCAGCTCGTGCCTCAGGGCATGTTCGGTGAGTCGCACGATCTTCTCGACCGTCCGGGCGCCCCACGATCCCGCCTTGACCGTCGGGTCGTTCGCCATAACGCACACCGGCCTGCCGTCGACCTTGCCGACACCGGTGATGACGCCATCCGCTGGAAGGTCGGAAGCCATGGCGTTGGCGAGCAGTCCGTCCTCGCGGAACGAGTCCGGATCGAGCAGCAGGTTCAGACGGTCGCGGACAAAGAGCTTGTTCTGATTAGCCAGCTTCTCCGCGCCCCGAGCCAGATTCCCCTGCTTAGCGCGCTCAGCTGCTTCGCGGATCTCGCTCACGCTCCCATTCTGACCGACTCCTGGGTGGTTTAAGTGTTCCTATCGCCAAGCCGGCACCCGCGGGGTGGGGGTTGGGGGTCCCCCACCGCACCGCGATGAGCCGTCAGGCGAAGAGCCAGCAACGCGGCTTGACTGTTCCTACCGCGGCGCCCGAGGCCGCGCGGCGGGGATGGGGACCCCGCCGCATAGCGATGAGCCGTCAGGCGAAGAGCCAGCAATCTGGATTAGGCGGGTCTTAGACCCGCC
>JAHWKP010000060.1 GCA_019347775.1 Actinomycetota bacterium
CGTATACGGCGTGCAGGTGCCGGACCGTGGCCTGCGGATGGCGGCGGATGTCCTCGGTTGTGAAGCGCTCGATCCGCCAGCCCCGACGGGCCAACGCCCGGTCCCGCTGGCGGTCGTACGAACGCGCCTCGGGCGAAGAGTGGAACCGCGCCCCGTCGGTTTCCACGCCGACGCGGTTGCGCTGGTCCGCGAAATCGAATCGGGCAAGCAGGACTCCCTCCTCCCACACCTCAACCTGGCGTTCGAAGGCGAATCCTGCGCCGCGGAACAGATCGTCCGCTTCGTGCTCGAGGCCGGATTCGAACGCCGGATCGAACTGCTCCACAGCCCGGTGCAACAACGCCAGGCCCGCGCGGCCGCCGGCCCGCACGCCGCCCTGCGCGTACTGGTCGTCGACCCCGACTCGCGCGTGCCCGAGCGCCACGCGGTCCTCACCCCGTTCGAGCGATGAGCGCTGTGCAGCCGCTGGGCCCGCGGCGTCTCAACGAGCCCCGGCCCGTGCGGGTGCGCACCGCGGCGGGCGGGCGGCCAGTGGCGGTCGACGGGCGCACCGTGGAGGCGGTCCGCGAGACCTGGCTGGTCGAGGACCGCTGGTGGACCATCCGCCCGCTGCGCCGCCGCTACTGGGAGGTCGTCACCGAAGACGGGCGCGACCTCGTCGTCTTCCGTGACCTCGAGGAGGCGCTCGCCGACGACGAGGTTCGCGCCGTGGTCGTAGCCACACCCGTGGAGACCCATGCTGCGCTCGCATGCCAAGCCTTGAACGCCGGACGCCACGTTCTGGTCGAGAAACCCCTAGCTAGTTCGGTGGAAGATGCGGTCGAGCTCGCTCAGCTGGCGGACGAGAAGGACCTCACGCTCATGGTCGGTCACACCTTCTTGTTCAGCCCTCGAGTGAAGACGATCCGCGAGCACATATCGAGCGGGCAGACCGGTGCGATCCACTACGTGACTTCCTCCCGGCTCAACTTGGGGATCCATCGCTCGGATGTGAACGTGATCTGGGACCTTGCCGCTCACGACTTCTCCATCGTGTTCCACCTGCTGGGTGAATTCCCGAATTCCGTGCACACGCTCACCAAGAGCGTGGCCCGCGCCGAGTCCCCCGACGTCGCCTTCATGACCCTGACCTTCCCGTCGGGAGCCGTCGCGTCGGTAGACGTCTCCTGGCTCGCGCCCCGCAAGGTCCGCAACACGACGCTCGTGGCCGAGAGGTGCATGATCATGTTCGACGACACCGAGGCGGAGGAGCCGGTGAAGATTTACGACCGGGGGATCGTCACGCCGGAGTCGTCCGACTTCACCGAGCATCAGCTCACCTACCGCACGGGATCCACGGTGGCGCCGGCGATCTCCGCCAAGGAGCCGCTCGCCCTCGAGCTGGAGCACTTCCTCGAGCGGGTTCACAAAGGCGGCGAAGCGCTGTCGGACGCGAAATTCGGCGTGGAGGTGGTCCGGGCGTTGGACGCGGCCGACGAGTCCTGGCGGTACAACGGCATCACCGTGGCGATCGACCAGGGTCCGCGCCCGGTTCCCGTGAGTGTCTGAGCCGACCCTGCTGGGCCCGGTGGAGGGCCTGGAGCACGCCGTCGTCCTGGGACCGTGCGTGCTGGGCCATCCCGCTAGCAACGACGACGTCGGGCCCTTGGTCCTGGGCGAGGGAGTCGTGCTGCGGGCCTACGCCGTCGTGTACCAGGGCGTCGTGCTCGGCGCTGGATCTCAGGTCGGGCATGGCGCCTTGATCCGGGAGCGGAACGTCCTCGGAGAGCGGGTGTCGGTGGGCAGCGGAGCCCTGCTGGAGCCCGGCAACCGGGTGGGGGATCGGACCCGGATCCACTCCGGATCTTTCCTGGCGTCGGTGACCCTCGGCCAAGACGTGTTCTGCGGACCGGGGGTCACCTTCACCGACGACAGCCACCCGCCGTGCTCTAACTACCCCGAGTGCTGCGAGGGCGTAGTGGTGGAGGACGGCGCTGCCCTCGGAGCCCGCGCCGTGTTGCTTCCGGGAGTGACGGTTGGGAAGGGCGCACTGGTTGGAGCCGGCTCGGTGGTGACCCGCTCAGTCGAGCCCGGGATGGTCGTAGCCGGGAATCCGGCTCGGGTGATGGGCCGGCGTGAGGATCTCTCCTGCCGCGCAGAGGAGGCCCGGCCGAACTGAGCAGGCTTAGAAGCCCGAGGTCGCCCAGACCCGGTTGGTCTGGTTGCGGTATACGTCGTTGACGTAGGAGTGCGAGGCGTTGCTGTGCCAGTCGCCGGAGTACCACGCCCCGACCGATCCCCACAGGTCCCCGGCCCCGTAGGTGAAGCCGTTGTAGGAGTAGTCCTTGAGCCACGTGGCGCAGCCCTCGAAGTAGTGGCGGACCATCCCGGCGTAGTAATCGGCGTTGAAAGCCGTCGCGTCACGGGAGAGCGGGAAGGTGCCGCCGTGCCAGCGCTCGACGCTCTTGATCTGCATGAGGCCGAAGCTCATGCCGTTGTCGCCGACCGTGCTCATCCGCCACCAGGACTCGCTGGCGGCCGCGGCCCGAACGGTGTCCTCGGGCAGGCCCCACTTCCAAGCTGCCCACTGGATGATTTCGTCAGTGGTGCCGCGGAAGTTGCCGGTGACCTTCTGGCGAAGGTGGTCGCAGTTGCCCCACTGGCCCGTGTAGGAGTGGAAGGTCGAAAGCTGGGCGGCGGTGGGGACGGTCTGGTTCTGGATCGCGTTGTCGGGGCGGGGCTCCCAGCCGGAGCGGCGCACCCGGCTGGCCGCGTCCGCGTCCGACAGCACCGGAGAGCCCACCGGCCGCAGCTCCGACACCGCGGTGGGCGCGGGGGCAGGCGTGGTGGTGGTCGGCGCGCTCGTCGTCGGAGTGGTCGTGCCGAAACTGCGGGCCCTCCGGGAATTCGTCGAGGTTGTGCTCGGACGCTGGCTGTCGATGGTCGTCGTCTGCGAGCCGAAGCTGCGCGGCTGGCGTGCACCGGAGGCGGGATCGCCTGCACCGGCAACGACCAGAGCGGTCGTTGAGATTGCCATCGCGTACATAGCGAGCCGCCGAAAGCCCATTGTCCCTAACCCCCGTGTCAGTCCGAAGGGCCGCCGTCGACCCTGAATCGCGGCCCCTTACCGAGCCGCACCGAACTGCGAGCGTAACCTACCGACGATGGACGAACGAGGTCGCGAGCTCGATTTGAGGGACTATTTCTCAGTAGTCCGTCGGCGCTGGCCCGTAGTGGCTATCTGCACGGCCGCGCTCGTCGCCGGCGTCTTCGCGCTCTCAGTGGCACAAACCGACCAGTACGAGGGCGAGGCGCGGGTGCTGGTCCATGCCCGCGCCAGTGAAGGCGTCTTCGACGTCGAGACGGGGCCCCAACTGGACCCTGAGCTGGCGCTCCGGACTGAGATAGAGATCATCGAGAGCGAGCCGGTGCGCCGGGCTGTGCAGGAGGAGCTCGGGCCCGTCGACGAAGTGGTGGCGGAGCGGGTCTCCGAAACGCTCGTCATCGAGGTGAAGGCCCGCAGCTCCGATCCCAGACGGGCGGCGCGCATCACCAACGCCTACGCCAACGCCTACATCGATCTACGGCGCGAGCAGGCGGTCGACGACCTGCTGGGGGCCGGAGCGGTGATCCAGGAAAAGATCATCGAGACCCAGGAAGAGATCGCCGAACTCGAGGCCCGCCTGGCCGCCGCGGGCCCGGCCCAGCAGCCCACCCTCCAGGCCCAGC
Organism: Actinomycetota bacterium; assembly: GCA_019347775.1. Taxonomy (GTDB): domain Bacteria; phylum Actinomycetota; class Acidimicrobiia; order Acidimicrobiales; family JAHWKP01; genus JAHWKP01. Next base: position 3,709 of record JAHWKP010000060.1, read on the forward strand.
TCGACGCCCTCGTCAGCCAAGTGGCGCTCTTCGAGCAGCGCCTCGACGAGGTGCAGGTTCAGGCTGCGCTCAAGACGGGCGGGGTCCAGCTGGCGGCGGAAGCGACCGTCCCGACCGAGCCCGTGTCGCCGCGACCGTTGCGCAACAGCCTGTTGGCGGTGCTTCTCGGGTTGGTGCTGGGCCTGACGCTGATCGCCCTGATGGAGTACCTCGACGAGTCCGTGAAGTCCAGGGCGGACTTGGAAGAGGCGGCCAGCCGCATCGCCGTGTTGGCGGCCGTTCCCCGCGTGCGGGACTGGACGGCTGGCAGTTTCAATGCCCTGGCCGTGGCCGGCCCCGCGCCGGATGGGCCCGTCGCCGAGGCCTACCGCCGTTTGCGGACGTCGGTCGAACTACTCGGAGCCGATCGCCCGCAGCGCGTCTTGCAGATAACCAGCCCCGATAGCGGGGACGGCAAGACGACGACCGTGTGCGGCCTCGCCGTGGCGATGGCGAGCCTCGGAAGGCGGGTCGTCATTGTCGACGGCGACATGCGCCGTCCTCGGCTTCACGAGATCTTCGGCGTCCCGAACGACTTCGGCCTCTCGTCGGTCCTGGCGGGAGGAGACCCGACTAGAAGAGTTGTGTTGACAGTGCGGGGAATCGACCGCCTGTGGGTCGTCCCGAGCGGGCCCGTACCGGCGAACCCGTCTGAGCTGCTGGCCGACCGACCCATGGCCGCCTTCCTTCATGAGCTCAAGGGCTTGTACGACGTCGTGATCGTCGACTCTCCGCCGGTTCTTCCGGTGACCGACGCCACGCTGTTGGCGGCGTGGGTGGACGCCACCGTTCTCGTCGCCACGCAACACAAGACATCCGTGAGCCAGGTCAAAGCCGCGGTGGACCGGCTTCGCCAGGTTGAGGCGCCTTTGGTCGGCACCGTGCTGAACGGCGCCGACCGCTACGCCGAGGGCCACGACTACACCTACGGCTACTCCACCGATTCGGCCGACGGCCAGGCCGGTCGGACGCGTGCCGGCGCGGGTCGGCGACCGGCTCCCACCACCGCTCCGCCGGCCACCAGTGCTCCCGAGTCCCCTCCGTCTGAGGCGCCTGCCCGGCCTGCGGCTCCGGCCGCGCCGCCGGAACCGGCTCCGGCTTCGCCCCAGGCCGAACCTCGTTCCTGAACCGGACGGCTGACGCCGACAAAGGTCAGCCCCAGCAGGGCGAAGAGCAGGTCTCCGGTACCCCGCATGGTCAGGTGAGGGTCAAACGTCGTCAGGATCGCCACCACCACCAGCGCCGCTAGCAGGGCGGTGGCAGCCACACCGACTTCGTCGGGTCGCCGGCACAAGCGAAGGGCGTGGCGGGCACCGGCCACCAAGAAGAAGATGAAGGCGGCGAACAGCGGGATCCCGCCATTCCAGAGCAGCCATGTGTGGCCGCTTTCGATCCAGACCCAATCCCTCCACCATTCGACCACGGGCGCAGGAACCCGAGCGGACGGGCGGACGCCGAAGACCCAGTTGTAATCACTGAACAACTCAGGCCAGAAGAAGCGCTCCAGGTTGTCGAGCCGGGCAAGCCAGCTCGACGGCAGCCCCCGGCTCGTTTGGAACCCGCTCAGGCGCCGTTCCAGAACAGGCTGCATCAGAGCTCCGGCCGCCACCAGCGCCGGCACCGCCATGAGCACACCGCGAGTCAGGGCCCGGGCGACCCAGCCCACCACGGCCAGTCCGACCAGGAGTGCGATGATCCCGGAGAACTGCCCGCTGGCCACCGACCCGAGGACGTACAGCGCGCTGAGCCCGAGAAGAGGTAGGCGCGGCCCCAGCTTCTTGGCCAGCATGCTCACCGAGATGGCGAGGTTGAAAGTCATCACGTCGGCCACGGCGAACGACGACGCGAACAGCGAAGTGCCCCGGTTGATCTCGAGTGCGCTTTCGTTCCCGAACGGTGCGTACCAAATCGCCAACAAGTCAGGCACGCCAAACAGCTGGAGCGATTGCAGGCTGGCTACGAAACCGACGACGGCCGCCGCGGCAAGGCTCAGCCACAGGGCTCGGCGGAGTTCGGCCCGAGTTCTGACACTTACTCGCACCACGAGATAGAGGCCGAGGAACTTCCAAAGGGTGAGCGCGTAAAGGAGATCGTCGGTGGAAATCTCGCGTTCGCGGACCACCATCCATGCCAGGGGAAGAACCGAAGCGGCAGAGGCCAACAGGACCAGACTCAGGTCGAGGGTGGTGAACCTCATAGGGATCCGCCCGGCAGCCAGCCGGACGATGCCGCGAACGATCAACGGTGCCACTACGAGAAGGAGCAGAGCTTCGTTGGGCCGCAGCACCGGCAGCAGCGCGCCTCGGTCGATGCCGGTCACCAGCGGCGCCACGCCGATAAGCAAATAGGCCGCCAGCGGAGGATGCAGGAAGACGGCCACCATCATCGCCACCGCGATGCCGCCCGCCAGCGCCAACAACGGCGCGAAGGCGAGACCGACGGCCGCAACCAAACCGACGGTCACGGCGAGGGCCACTTCGGCCTCGCGGTGTCCTAGCCGGGGCTCCCGGCGCAGGGCTTCGATCGCAGTCATGCGACCGATAGCCTGCCGCGGTCATGGCTCGAGGACGGCGCGCTCGCATTTGCGTGCTGCGCCAGTACCACGTCCCTCTCGACGCTCGGGTCCACCGCGAGGTCACTTCGCTGGCCGAGGCGGGATACGCGGTCGACGTCATATGCCAGCGCGCGGCCGGCGAGGCGCTGCGGGAGAAGAGCGGATCGATTGAGTACTGGCGCCTGCCGGTTCCGAGGTGGCGGTCGAATCCGCTGATTCAACTTGTCGAATACGCCGTCTTTTTCATGGCGGCAGCCGCCCTGGTGAGCATCCTCCACATCCGACGGCGTTATTCGGTGGTGCAGGTCAACACGGTCCCCGATGTCCTCGTCTTCGCGGCGGCGGTGCCGCGACTGCTTGGCGCCCGAGTCGTGCTCGACCTGCACGAGACCATGCCCGAGTTCTTCGCGACGAAGTTCGGAGTGGCGCTGAGCCATCCAGGGCCCCGGCTGGCCGCCGCGTTGGAGCAGGCGAGCATCCGGTTCGCGGACGCAGCCATCACGGTCACCCATCCGATGAGGGAGGTGTTCGAAGCCCGGGGCGCGCCGGTCGACGAGATCAAGGTCATACTCAACGGTCCGGACGAGCGCATCTGGGACCCCGACCGCTTCCCGCCCCGGCGCCCGGACGGGGAGTTCCATCTCATCTCGCACGGTTCACTCGAGGACCGCTACGGCGTCGACACGATGATCCGGGCTGTAGCGCTTCTGGCCGAAGAGCTGCCAGGCCTGCGGTTAAAGGTCTACGGCAAGGGCACGGCCCTGGAGCGGCTGCGCCAGCTGGGTGCTGAGCTCGGCGTCTCCGATCGAGTGTGGTTCAGCGGCGGATTCGTCCCCCTCGACGACATCGTGCGGGCCGTTGCGCAAGCAGACGCGGGCGTCGTAGCGCTGAAGAAGGACATCTTCCGTGACCTCACCCTCGCCATCAAGATGTACGAGTACATCGCCATGCGCAAGCCCACGCTGGTGGCACGCACTCGGTCGGTGGAGACGTACTTCGACGAGCAGGCTTTCGCTCTCTTTCGCTCAGACGACCCGTCGGACCTGGCACGTGCGATCCGAGAGATCGCCGGTGATCCCGAGCGACGAGCCCGGATGGTCGACGAGGCCGCCCGCCAGGGCAAGGACCATCGATGGCCGCCCAACCGTGAGCGCTACCTGGCCGTGATCGGGTCCTGCGTCGGTGCGTGATCCGCGCCGCACGGCGATACTCGTCACCAGTCACCCCGGGCAGCGCACTGTCGAACAACTCGAGCAGGACGCCACCGCCGGGCGTAGACCCCGCGTCGACTACGTCGAGCTGGCCAAGGCGATCGACGGCGAGGTGTTCGACCTGCATCGTCTCCGTGCCGGTCTGCCCGACGGCCGGCTCTCGTCGCGCCTGATCGATCAACCGAGCGGGAGGGCCGCGGCCCAGGTTTGGACGGCGCTGCGATCCCTCGGCCACCACGACCGGGTGGTCGCCTGGGCCGACCGCCTCGGACTGCCGTTGGCGCTGCTGGCCAAGGCGACCCGGCGCGATATCGATCTCGTCATGGTGTCCGTACTGCTCACCTCGCCGAAGAAGCGGGTGCTGCTGCGGAACCTGCGGGCCCATACCCACCTGCGGGCCATCGTCACGCCCTCGAGCGTGCAAGCCGCCAAGGCGGTCGATGTGCTCGGCGTGCCGGCCGAAAAGATCCACCACTTCCCACAGCGGGTCGACCACCGGTTCTGGCGTCCCGCCCCCGATCCGAAGTCGCGGGTCATCTCTTCGGTCGGCTGGGAGAACCGTGACTATTCGACGCTGGTCCGAGCGGTCGACGCCCTGGACGCGACGGTGGAGATCGCGGTCGGGTCTGTCGTTCTCGGACCGGCGACCTCCTCGAAGGCCGGGCGCTCGGCCCTGGAAGCGCTCCGCCAGACATCCGGCTATCGCCGCCTCCGGGAGTGGGAGCAGGTATTCGCCGAGCGGCCCGCAAATGTCGAGATAAGCCACCAGCTCAGTCACCTGGAGCTGCGCGAGCTCTATGAACGCTCGGCCTTTTGTGTGCTGCCGCTCCACGAGATCGACACCGACAACGGAGCTACCGCGTTGGCCGAGGCCATGGCCATGGGGAAGGCCGTAGTCGTCACCAAGACGACCGGACAGGTCGACATCTTGCGCGACGGTGAGCACGGCCTGACCGTGCCGCCCGGTGATGTACGGGCCATGCGCCAAGCGATCCAGCACCTCGTGGACAATCCGGAGCTGGCGGCCGCGATGGGTCGGGCGGGACGAGCTGAGGTCGAGCGGCGCCACACGCTCGACGGCTACATCGACCGGCTAACGCAACTACTGGGGAATTGAGCGCGGCGCGTCAGGCTTTGATATCGCTCAGCACAGGAGAGCGCAGGACGAAATGGGCGGCGACTGCGACGGCCAGGCCGGCCATGGCCGCGGCGAGGCCGGGCACCAGCCGCCCGGTGATCCCAGCCGCCAGGTCGTCCACTGCCCGGGCGGCCAGCCAAGCCGGCCCGGCCATGGCGACGGCGGCGGCGGCCGAGATGCCGACGCGACGGCGGAGGTCGCCTCCCGGCAGCGCGGGCGCGATCCGGCGATGCAAGTCCACCGCGGCGGCCAGATCGCCGGCGCGCTCGGCCGGTATGACGAGGACGGCAAGGTCCACCGCGGCGACACCGCAGCCACCACCTACGACGCGCTCGTCCGCGACTGGTGGGCCGACCGCCGCGGCGGATCACCATCACCGATGCTCGCCGGCACCAATGCCGCCCGGCGCGCCCTCAACGACCGCGCCCGCGCACTGCTCAAGGACGAGGGCGTCCTCACCGGCGAGCCGCTGGTCGTTCACGGGCGGGAGCTCCTAGTCGGCGACGAGGTCGTCGCCCGCCGCAACGACCGGTCGCTCCACGGTCGCGGCCGGACCGAGTTCGTGAAGAACGGCAGTATCGGCCGCGTCGTCGCCATCGACCACGATGGTGGCGAAGTGACG
>JAHWKP010000061.1 GCA_019347775.1 Actinomycetota bacterium
CGGGCGCTGCCGCGGCCGCCGTGGCGCTCCAGCGCGCGGCTGTAAGCGGCGATCGCGTCGGCGGTCAGATCGGCGACGACGGGCGGGCGGCCGAGCTCGTCGCGCAGCACATCGCAAAAGCGCGTGTAGATCGCCAGGTACTGCCGTACGCTCGAGGCGCGCGCGGCGCGCCCGGCGACGAGCTCGCAGACGCCGTAGAGGTTCGCGTCGAGCAACTGTGCCTCGACGGGCAATGTCGGCGCCAGGCGCGCTGCGGGGGGCGCCACGACGAGCTCGACATCGACCGCGGCGGCGGCGCTATCTGCGAAGTCAGCCATCTTGGTTGTAGAAAACCAGGCCGCCCGGACGCCCCGGAGTCAGGCTGTCGGGCGCAGGTGAAATGGCAGAGCTCGCGCAGGTCAAGTGGCACAGGCGCGAGCCCGATCCGCGTGTCGCACGCCGTGCCGTAGGGGGATTCGCTTACGGAGCACGGGGTCAGGATCCGAATAGTCCGGCGCCCGGGAACGGTTGCTCTCGCGGGGGCACCGCATAGAACCCGGCCGCCTCGAGGCTCAACAGTTCGATCGGCTCAGGTTCGCCCGGCCCGCGATCCGGGCGGCCGCCGAAGTTCACCCCACCCAGCCAGCTGGGGAGGCCGAGGATCTGCCAAAGATGTTCGAGATCGCGCTGGAAGCTGACGAAGTTGAGCCCGAGGTCCGGGCCCCCCGGTCCTATTTCCGCGAGGTACTCGTAGCCTTGGCGAAAGATCCGGTGGCCGGCGTGGCTCGTCGGCTCGACGCGATTCTGGTTGGCGCGGTGGATGTGCGACGCCTCTACCACCGGATCGCCCGTCTCCGGCGGGTCGCGAAACTTGTCGCGGTCCTGAGGCGGCGCATCGGGTGCTGCGGGGCAGCCGGCATACGCTCTGGGAGCGAGCTCTCCGTCGGCCTCGGCGGTGCCCTCCAGCGCACAGCCGGTCAGCTTGTCGCGCCCGACTACCAGTTCCTGGGCGCTCCTCGAGAGGCTGCGCCACCGGCCCAGGTCCACCGCGCAGCGCAGGAACGCGAGATACGTGCCGCCCCTGTTCCACCCCGGGTCGCCCTGACACTCCACTGCGGCCAGACGCTGACTCGGGCGAATGTTGCTCACGCCGTCGTGAAAGCCGATCCAGCTTCGCCCGTCGTCGCGGGCGAAGCCCTCGAAGCTCCCGGTGATGACGAGCGGCAACTCGTCGTCGACGATGACTTTCCACACTTCCACCGCAGCTCGACTGGTCGCCTGGGAGTCTCGGCCAGTGAGCTGCAGGCAGAGATCGCTTTCACCGCCCCGATGGCCGCCAGCGGCCCAGGGCAGGTTGGCGAACGGCTCGCGGGGCCGGGCCAGGGGAGTCAGCTGCGCCGGCCTCTCCGCCTCGGTCAGGCTCTTGGCGGGATCGAAGAAGCTCGCACCGTAGCCCAGCAAGAAGTCGAAGGTGCCGGGCCGGATGGGCTGATCCTCTTCGCCCTCCTTGGTGGCCCGAAGATCTCTGACCATCCCCGCGTGCAGGTCGGTGAGGACCCCCCAGATCCTCTCCACCCCGGTGCGTGCTGCCGCGGCGTCCGTGCCGTCCTCGATCTGGATGGTGAGCATGAGGAACCCGTTGGGCGGGGGTATAGCGGGACTGAGGTAGATGCCGTCCTGCAGCTCTCCGGTGTCTACGAACGTTGGCGACATGGCTTACTCGGTGGCGGCTTCAATCAAGGCCGCGGACTCCTGGAGGCCCTCGCACTCATCGCGTGCGGCACACGGCACGGGATCTGCGGGCGGGAGCAGGTCGGCCTCCACCTGAACGATACCCGGGTCGCCGACGCGTACATAGACGGCGATCTCGACCAGTTCGGCGATCTGAGCGCCCCATCGCATCGGCTCGCCGGTCCGACGCGAGATGATGTCGCTCAAGTTGAAGCCGGCGTCCTGCGGAACCTCCAGAGTGAGGCGCTGGTGGCGGACCAAGCCGTCGGCCAGAGGGGGGCCCTGTCGGCTTCGCTGAAACCACTCGTCGGGGATTGGCTGGCCGCCGGGATCGAGCAGGTCCTGGCTTTGCACCGCGGCGATGTACACCCCGATGGGGTCATCGAAGCGGATCGGCCTTCCCTCGGTCGCGACCCTCACGATCCGCTCGGCGATGAGCGGGTCAGAGGCCCGGCAGTCCTGGGCGGCGCCTCCGGTAAGCCTGGGGATCGCCTCGCTGCCCGACGGGAAGCGGGGTTCTCCATCGACGCCGTCCGTGATACGCAGGGCCACCGCCGAGGCCGCGACCAGGTTGACCAGCGCAAACAGCGAGTTGTCACCTCGGGAGAGGCAGGTGATGGCTCGCTCCCCGTTGTTCAACGAGCCCGGCGACCCCGGCCAATTCTTATCGGTCAGGCTCCGTCCCAGGAACCTCCTGGAGAACGCCTCAGCGCGAGCATCGCTGGTGTCACGGTCCAGGTCTCCGAACACCTCCCCCGCCCCCAACGAGGGCTCATCGGCAAACTCGGAGACCAGTTCGACCAGACGCTCGGGCCGGTGGCGGGCCAGGAGGACCCAGTAGTCGCCTAGCTCTGTGGTCAGCTCGAACCGCGTGGGGCCAGCTTCATCTCGGAGTACACGCCACTCCGCGTACTCCTCCTGAAAGAACAAGCGGCCGGTCTCGCCCGACGGTAGGTGCGCGTCACAGCGTTGGTCGGCAAGGCCTCCTCCTAGGCAGGCTCGTGCGCGAACCGGCACGGCCGGCCAGTCCGGTACCCCCAGCTCGGTGGCGTTCGTGCGATTCGCTTGGGTAAGACTCGGAGGAGGCTTGACCGAGGCGGTGACCTCTGCGACACGCGCGTCCCAGCTGCCTAGCTCCTCACCGAGCTCGGTCAGACCTCCGGGAGCTCCCACTGCGTCCTTTCTGACGGCGCTGCGATTGCGAATGGCCCGGCCGTCATCGTACCTCTGGCGCCCACGCCTCGGCAACACCGCTTCGTGACTCTGGCGCTACCGGAAACGAGGCGTCGGCTTCACCTTTGTCCCTCCTCCGTCTCCGATCACCGACCGCTCTAGGCCCCGAGTTCGCCATCTGGCTGGATGCAGACGGCGCCGACTATTCCTCTAGCCCGGAGCCGCGTTAGGTCTCTTCTACCGCTTTGCCGGGCGGTTCTTGGAGTCGTTCATCGAGCCTCGCCGTATCGATCGCGGCGGGTCGAGAATGCGCGCTGCCGCGGGCTCAGTGGTGTGAGGTTCACTCAGCGCCTCTCGCACACGGGCGCTCAACCGAGCCGATAAGACGCCCGCCGGGAAGGATCACATGAGCGCCTGACGGTGTCGTAGGCGGCGCCGACGGTGCGCTCAGGCGACGCAGCCCGCCGTCTCTGGATCGACCGAGCCGCGGCTGTGCGAGAGCGCGACGATCCGGACCCGGACCAGATCGGCGAGCTGGGCGCCGAAGCGCAGAGGCGCTCCCCGAACTCGTACGTCCTTGAGCGTACCTGCCTCCTCGGGCAGCGAAAAGCTTGCGCGCACGGCGTGCTCGGCCGTCCCGCGCTCCACATGCCAGCAATCCTCAAGCGTCACTCCTGCGGGCAGCTCAAGGCCCTCAGGGCGGATTCCGTCGATGTAGAGGCCGACGGGGTCTTCGAGGGTGATCTTGTCGCCCAGTGTTGCGAGGCCGTTGATCGCGGCGGCGATCTGAGGATCGCTGCTTCGCAGCGGCTCACCGAAATGCCCGCAGCTGACGAGGTCCTGGGGGCTTGTGACCAGCGTGTCATCGCGGAAGCGAAGCACGGTCGCGTCCGAGGCGAGGGATACTGCGGCGGACAGGTTGTTGGGACCGGTGCGAAGGTGCATGATTTTCCCCTCGGTGGTCTGCCTGTTGAGGGAGTTGTTTCGGTCATAGGCTCCGCCGGGGGCGATCTGCTCGGGGCTGGCGTTCGGATCGACATGCTCTCGGTAGAGCGCCAGCGCTGCCTCGGCGTCGCTCTCGTGTAGGACCTCGAAGTACTCCGGCAGCTCGGTCGTGAAGGTGACGCGAAGGATCGGGTCTGTGGCACCAGGGCCGGCGCGCTTGACGCTCCACTCGCAGTACTCGTCCTGGCGATCGCGGCTCGCATCAGCAATCTGCACGCGCCGGTCGGGCGAGTTGGTAGTGGCGTTGAGCGTCGCGGGAAACGCGGGCCAGCGAACGGGGTGGCGAAGCGCGTCGGCCGGCGTGTCCTCGCCCTCGTCGGTCGGGTCATAGAGTGAACGACTGCGCCTTGCCGCCGGCGACATGAATTCGGCGACCTTCTTGTGCCAGGCCTCGTCGAGTTTCTTCTGGTCGACCGAGATAGCGTCCGTGAGCGCGCCAGGAACCGTGAACCGCTCAAGGCCTGCCATCAGCCGACCGGCAGGACTTGGGCCCCGGGGCTCATCCGCAGCCTTTCCCCTAGCTTCGCCGGCGGCGTGGCGAAGAGGAAGTCGACCTCGCTGTGGATGGGCATATCGCTCACCTGCTCGCGGCGCGATTGGGCGAGCCGAAAGACCTCCTTGGCGCCTTCTGGGCCGGCCAGGAGATTCTTGATCGCCTCCGCATAGGCGGCGATCCCCTCTTGGGCGAGGTCTTTCCAGCCTTCCTCACCAGCGTTCCAAAGCTCGGCGAACTCCGCCTCGGGGGCGCCCTCTTCACCAGCTTCGGAAGAGCCGGCGATCGCATCGCCCAGGCGCTGCGAGAATCCGTCCGCTGGGATGTCCCCGGTGACGTGGCGGGCGAGCGCTGCGCGGCGCTCTGAGAGCACCGGGTTTGCGAAGTCGACCATCAGCGCGCAGCCGATCAGGCGCCGGCTGAGCAGAGTGCCCTCGTCGGGATCGTCCTTCTTGGGAGCGGCCAACGCCAGCAGCTCGGTGTCCTCGAAGGCGGGCTCTGGCACCAGGAAGGCGAAGTGGGTATCCGAGGGCACGGGAACCAGCGGCTCGCCGTTCTCCCGCAAAGTGATCCCGTGCTCGGTGAGCGCTTCGCGGTAGGCGAGGCTTTGCACCTGCAGCTTGTCGGGCTCTGGCAGCTCGAGACCGCAGATGTCCCGGAGGGCGTGGGCGTTCAAGAAGAAGGCGATCGGCGCCGCAAAGCTGTCGACCTCGCCGCGCATCACCTTCGACCACTCGATGTCGGCAGAGATCAAGTTCACGGTCGGTGTGGCAAAGAGCGGCTGCAGAAGTCGCAGCGCGTCGCCAACGAGGTCGTCGGTGACCGCGCGATCAAGGCGAATGCGATTCCAGCGGCGAACGGAGTCTTGGATCTGCGCCTCAAACGTCTCGGCGCCGATCGCGTCCATAAACCACGGATGGGCGGCGATCTGCGGCGCGACCGCGGGCGGGACCGGGGCGCGGAACGACTTCCAGTGGACCCAAGGCAGCCGCAGCTCCTTCATGATCGCGTTCCCCGAGGGGTGGCTTTCGAAGGGCCCCGCACCCGCCGAGCCGGAGCGAAGGGCATCGGCTGAGTTCCCGGCCAGAATCCAGGGCTGGCCAGGAGTGGTCTGGTAGTAGTTGAAGCCGCCGGCCGAGTCATCCCATGCCATGACCTCGACCAGACCCTCGGCCTCCGGCGTTTGGGCGGCGACGACAATCTCGGGCCCCGCGTTTGGCACTCGGGTTCGCGTGACTAGGAAGGTCCGCACGCTCGCCCTGGGATTGTCCGCGGGAAGCTGGCTCCCCTCACCCACGATGAAGCTGGTCTGAGAGTCCGCCGGCGCGGCGTTGGGAACCGTCTGGTCGAGCATGTCGAGCACGCCCTGGGCCGTGCGGGGGAACAAACCGGAGGCGAAAGGGCCCTTGGCTAGCGGGTCTCCTAGATGACCGATTTCCTCGGCTGAGACCACCTTAGGTGGCTCGCCCGAGCCCACGACGAAGCGAACGAGCGAGTCCTGGTCGCCTTCGGCGGTGCGAAGCACGCCGCAGTCCAGATCCTGGACGGCCTCCGCTCCCATTCTCCCTTCCATCAATAGCGATCGTAGCGAAGGGCGCGTAGGTGGACTGCGTTGCGAGACGGGGCGTACTCAACAGGGAGGGAAGCGGGAGAGCTTGCGCGATCGGCAGACCTGTTGCACCTGGACGCTCCTTCTCAACCGTCAGGGACCCTCACTCGTGCCGGTCTCTTATCACTCCGGTCGTCGTGCTTTGTCTCCTGGCCGTGCCTCGTCCGCTAGGGCGAGCCGCCAGCTCTCGGCTCGGCCACCTGCTCTGACTACTCCAACCAGGCCGAGGCCGAGAGCCAGGGTCGACCGGACGCGATGCGGCAGATAGCCTCGACGCCCGAGCCGATGTTCCACAGGGGAGGCCCGACCGGTACACCGCCTCGGCGTCGGGGGCGCCTGAGGCGCCGGGCGGTGGGGTGTCCCGTAGCACCCGCCGGGTGAAATGCCCGGTGAGGGTGCCCTCTACGGGAGGCTTGGCCGGCATATGCTCCTGTTTCTGGGTGGTTTCAGGACTCTTTGCGTCAGTCGGGGCGGTAGCGTGCGACCAGCCCCTACTACCACGAGAAGCCCCCGCGCCGGGCGGGCTGGCCGGGGCGCGAACACCCCGGAGGAAGCTCGAGATGCCTGGCCACTCTAGCCAGCACGAGGGTGCGCTCAGGCGCTCCTTCGTCGACTGGCGCGACCGCTACGCCGAGGGGCCGTGGCCGCGTGGCGGGCAGAGCGTCACCGTGTCTGAGGGGCGGTGCGCGGTGGTCGGTGTCGCCCATGGCCCGAAGATCACCGTGGAGCTCGTCGGTGAGGCCGCCTTATGACGCTGGGCGCGATCCACCCCGCCGACCTGGTCCTCGTCGACAAGCGCGGAGTGCGTTTCCACGCGGAGGTCGTGTAGTGCGCCCGCGGCGAGCTGCGCGTCCGTCCGTTGGACCGGCGCGTGACCTATCGCGCGGCCACCTCGCGTGAGGTGGTGGCCCACTGGCGCAAGTCCAAGGCCTCGGTCCTATGACCGAGTCGATCGACGCGCTGGACTATGCCTGCCCGCGGTGTGGCGCGCGGGCGGGTCTGGCCTGCCGCGACCCCTACAGCCGCGCCAAGCGCCGGCCGCCGGCGGGGCGCACGCACGTGGCCCGCGGCTGGGCGCAGCGCCGCTGTCCCACCTGCAAAGCGCGCTGGCGAGCCGTGCACCACGTCCGCCGGTCGGCCCGCCAGCGCCGACGCCTGCGTGCCGCGCGTTGACTAAGCGGGCCTCGCGGGGCCGGTGGAGCTCGTGTTGCGGATCGTCGGCGGCGGGAAGCCGCAACTCGGGGCTTCGTCGACGATGAGCACACGGGGCGCCAATGTGTCCGACGTGCTCGAGCCCACCGTGTGCCCAGGCGTAGGGTGGCTGCGTCGTGGTGGTGGGGACGTGGAACCTGGAGAACCTGCTTCGCCCGCCCCAGCGAGGCGGGGCCCACCAGCGAGCAGGCCTACGCGGACAATCTCGGCGAGGTGGCGCGGGTGGATCGGCGAGCTTTCGCCCGAGGTGCTCGGCGTGCAGGAGATCGGTGGCCCCGAGCCCCTGTCGGCGAGGTCCGCCGCGCTCAGGCTCGAGGACATCGACTGGCGCGCGGGGGGAGTTGTCGTTCGCGGCAAGGGCCGGCGGTCAAACGGCCACTATGTCGGTGCCGGCGGGCGCTGCGGCCAACCGGTCCTTGCCGCGATACGGCATACGCGAACTGATCGCGGACCGCGAGGCCGGAAGCCGAGCTCCCGGCCACGTGGTCTGCAGAGAGTTGCGCGAGGCGGCATGCGCACTTACTGATAGGGGCTCCACACCCACCAGGTGCAGCCGAGCTTGCGTTCGGAATCGCTTTGCGCGCTTTGCACGGAGACGCACAGCTGGGATCACGGATGCGGCGGCAGCGGCACGTCAATCGCGAAGGAACCGTCCGGGCCGCACCCACGCGCTCGCCAGTTACGTGCGTCCGATGCGCTCGCTTTCGTAAATGTGGACGCTCGGATATCCGCCGTCCGGGTCCCACGCCTTACCCTGGACTAGCGTCGAGTGCGCGTGGGTCTTGTGGCTTTCGTCGGTGGTCCCCCGGAAGTGAGCCTCGGTCGCCGCGCGGTCGCCGTACGACCACACTTGCCCGTCGGGGGGGAGCGTCGTCGGGCTCGATACCGGTACACCAATCTGGCGGGTCGTCGGTTAGACAGACGTTGGCCTCCGCCATCGAGGTCACGCTCACGAAAGCGGCCGTCGCGAGCGCGAACGCTGCGCCGCCGCAGGCGCGGCACAGTCCATGACGCACAGATCGTCATAATCCTCCACGACCGGCGGCTCGTCGGGGAACCGACCCGGCCGCGGGGCGAACAGCGCGAGCTGCAGGCCGCCGACATCCTCCGCGCCGCTCAGCTGCCCCTCGACGCTCAGCCCCTCGCCCAGCGCGACGGCCACGAACTGGCGGACGAACCCGTCCCCGGCGTTGATGCCATCCAGCCACGGCTGCTCGGGAATGACGACGTAGTCCTGGGCGTCGGCGTTCAGCGTCGCGGGGTCAAACGGCTCACCGGAGATCGCGTCCACGCCACCCACGCCGACCTTCAGGACGTGCGGCTTCCACCACGGCGCGTCGAACTCCAGCCACAGCGCCTCGGCGCGTCGCATGGGAACCACGAACTCGCGCTCATCGACGCGGTGGACAGCCATCGACCCGAGGCTGGGAGGCAGCGGGTAGTCGCCACCATCGTCGGGGATGCGCAGCGTGCGGTGCAGCGTCACCGTGCAACCGCCGGGCAGCGGAATGCGATCGAGCGGCGTCATCCCGACGCGTCCTGCAGCGCGAACATCGTCTGCCAGACGCGCGAGTACAGCCGCGCGCGCGACGTGCCCTGACGCTCGGCGACCGCGTCCTTGAAGTTGGCATAGTCGATGCCCGCGCCCAGCTCGCCCGCCACGCGCGCCCAGTCGTCCCGCGACGCGACGAGGCGAAACCGGTAGTCGCTGCCC
>JAHWKP010000062.1 GCA_019347775.1 Actinomycetota bacterium
CGATGGTGACCGCATCGGACTCGCTCGGCGGAGGTCTCATCGCGCCCACTTGACGATCTCGACCGTGGTGCCCTTTCCGACCTCGGTGTCGAGCGTGAACGAGTCCACGAGCCGGCGCGCGCCGGACAGGCCGAGCCCGAGGCCCGTACCGGAGCTCCAGCCGTCGGTGAGGGCCAGGTCGACGTCCGGGATGCCGGGGCCCTCGTCCGACACTTCGAGGCCGCCGTCCGCCCCGACCCGCAGCTCGATTGTCCCCGTCTCGCCGCCATGCGCCACCGCATTTCCCAGCAGGTTCGCCAGCGCCCGCACGATCGCATGGGGATCGCCCTCGACCATGAGCTGCGGGACCGCCGTGCTGAAGCTCACCTCATAGCCGTGTGCCACCGCAATGGGGGCGACATTGGCAACCGCCTCACGGCCCAGCTCCACCAGGTCGACCTGCTCGCGGTGGCGCATGGTCGACTCCAGCCCGGCAGACTCGTTCGACGCCCGCTCGTCGGCGGCGTCCACGGCGCGGCGTTCCTCGGTCAAGGCCTGCACGCGAGCGTCCGCAGCCCGGGCCGCGGCGCGCCGCGAGGCGAGCTCCTGTTGCTGCGGCAGCGACGCCTGCACGGCGGGCAGGTCGTGGAACTGGCGCACCACCAGCCAGGCGGCCACGGCGATGCCGACGAAGACGACGACGAGCGCCGCACCGACCGGCACGACGCCGGTCACGCCGAGGAACGGGACGGCGGCCAGCAGGCCGAGCATGCATGCCAGCGCCCGTCGGTGGCGATGCAGGTCGGGGCCGAACGCCGCCTCCACCGCCACCATGTCGCGTGCCGGGCGGCTCGGCGGCGCGGGCGCGGCCACGATGTCGTCGCGCGCGGCGACGGGCGGCGACGACAAAGGCAGGTCGACGGCTGCGGTCCGCAGCACCTCGAGCAGGCTCTGGCGGTCGCGCAGCTCGGCCAGGGAGGCCTCCGTCATCTCCCCCACGGCCGGCGACGGCGCAGAGGCCGCGGTGAGCGGCTCGACGTCGGCGACCGGTCGAGCCAGTTGCCGCCGCACCGCGTCGGCCAGCGCCCGCAGCCGCTCGTCGCCACTGGCGTCGAAGGCAGCCAGCGCGTCGGACCGTGACGGATCGGCGAAGTCGGCGGCCCGGAACAGCAGGCACTCGTCGCCGCCGTCGAGCCGTCCCCACAGCAGCGGGTCGATCGACAAGGCGGCCAGCGAGGCGTACACCACCCAACTGGGGAAGGCGTCGAGGTGCGGGCCGAAGTCTTCGCGCGTCCGCAGCGGGTGCGCGTAGTTGCGATGGCCCAACTCGTTGCTGCCGAGCGGCAGGCGGGCCAGCTCGGGGACGTACATCCCGTCGTAGTCGACGAGGCGCAGGTCGCCGCCGGGGGCCACCAGGATGTTGCCGTGCTGAAGGTCCCCGTGGGCGATGCCGGCGGCTCGCAGCTCCTCGACCAGCGACACGAATCGGGTGGCGACGTAGGCGAGCGCGGCGCTGTCCCAGAGATGGCGTTCGATCCACGGGAGCAGCGGCGTGGCGTCCGACCAGTCCATCTTCACGATGGGGTGCCATCGCCCGGCCACCTGGACGCCCTCCGCCTGGTACTCGACGCCGACCCGCCACGTACCCGGCGCCTTGGCCAGCCGGCCGGTGAGCGCCGCGTAGCGAAGGGGCAGATCGTCGAACTGCCGTACGAAGCAGCGCACGGCGTAGGTGCGGCCGCTCGCGCCGGTCATCTTGAACACGCCCGCCACGTTGCCGCTCATGACCTTGGGCAGACCGAGCGCGGTCAGCTCCGGCACGCCGCCCGCCAGCTCCGGATCGCGGAAGCACTCCGCCGGGAACTGGAGGGCTTCGAGGTAGTCGGCGCCGTGCGGAGCGTTCACGGTCAGGCCACCTCGATGCGCATGACCGTCACGTCGTCGTTGCGAAGCGAGCGGTCGTTGCGAAGGCTCGCCACGAACGCGGGGAACGCCTCGGGGCCGACGGCGGCCAGCGCCTCCCACGGCGCACTCCCGCTCTCGTAGGCGGCGAGGAAGCTCGCGGCGACGGCGTCGGTCGCCAGGAAGAACGTGTCGCCGCTGTGCCATTCGCCGCGCTCGACGTCGGCGGCGGCGAGCACCTTATCGGTGTGGCAGGTGCGGCTGGGGACGAGCTTCGGCGTGCTGTCGAACTCGCTCGACGACTTGATGGGGAAGGCGCTCAGCAGTTCGCCGTCACGCACCTGGAACAGGCACGAGTCGCCCACCGCGGTGGCCTCCCACTGGCCCCCGGTGTGGTCGTGGTCGGTGGCGAAGGCGACGCCCAGCAAGGTGGCGAAGGCGCCCTTCTCCAAGCCGGGTTCCTCGAACCACTGAATGGGTCGCTCGTTGCGGTCGCGCTCTTCCAGGTAGGCCGCCAACTCGACCTCCCACGCGCCTTTGGCCAGTTCGAGGATCTGCGGAAGACGCCGCCGGCGAGCCTTGCACCACGTGCGGACGAGGAGGTCGGCCCACAGTCCGCTGAGCATCGACTCGCTGGCGCCGTCGGCGACGGCGAAGCGCAGGCGACGGGCGTGGCGGGCGCCGTCGGAACGGGGGTAGAAGGCGTCCTCGTACTGGGCGACGCTGCTTCCGGCGCGGGGGACCCAGAGCGTGGTGACGAAGGCGCGCATGCTCGGGTGCGCGCTTAGCGCAGGTCCATCACCTGGGTACCGACGTCGAGGAACTGCACGATGCTGCTGATGTCGGCGTTGAAGGCGAACCCGTGGGCGCCGTCGGCCGGGGTGAGGCCGTGGCGGCGGGCCGCCGTGCGCATGTCGTCCGGCAGCGGGCTCGACATGCGGTAGAGCAGGCGGGCGTAGTCGTCGGCGAGCGTGCCCTCCATCGACGGGAACACCACCGGGTCGCTCTGGTCCGACGACACATGCAGGTTGAACAGGAGCACGTTCCCGTCCGTCGAGGTGAGCGCTCGCAACGATTCGGCCGCCGAGGAGGGGTTGCCGTCGGTCGACTCGCCGTCGGTGATGTTCAGCACGATGGGCGGGAAGGCTCCGGGGTGCTGTGCCAACCAGCGGCCCACCACGTCGTGGGCGAGGTCGAGCGCCGCGCACATCGGCGTATCGCCGAAGGCGACCGGCGAGAACCAGGTGGGCACCTTCACGGCGAGCGCCGTGCCGCCACGGGTGCTCGCACGCGGCCGCTGCTCGATGCGCGCGGGCTGGGCCGCCACCTCGCTCAGCGGCACCAGATCGCGGCCGGTGAGCGCGCCGTCGAAAATCGGTCCGACCTTGGCGCCGTAGCCGATGACGCCCACGTGGAAGTAATCGCGGACGCCGTCCTCCTTGGCGCACTTGATCGACAGCTCGGACAGCAGGCGGTTGACGGCGTCCGACACCGCCTCTGCCTTCTGCATCGGGACTTCGCCACCGCCGATGGGCTCGTTCATCGACTCGGACTGGTCGATCAAGAACAGGAAGCACGTCGGGTTGGCGCGGCTGATCTCTGCCGAATAGGGCATGCCCTCTCTATCGGCCGGTTGACGCCCGGTCCTTACTGCGTGCCGGTCAGACCGCAGTGGCCGCGACATGCACCGGTAAACACTGGAATGCACTGAAACACCTTGACGGCGGGTAATGTGTGACTTGACAAACCCAAACGGCTGTTCGTAAAATATCTTCATGAAGCTCAACGTCGCCACCATCGCCCAGCAGGTGCCCGACGAAGCTTCCGCCTACAAGCTCCTGGAGGAACTTCGCTGGGGCACCACGCCCGTCTGCCCCCACTGCGGCAGCGACCGCAGGGCGTACTTCCTCAACCCCTCCAACGGCAGCGACCGAGCCACCCGCACGGGCTCCCGCTCACAGCGCCGCGTGTGGCGCTGCGCGGACTGCCGTAAGCAGTTCTCCGTCCTCACCGGGACGATCTTCCACGGGACCAAGATCCCCGTCCGTACGTGGCTCCTGGTGGTGTTCGAGATGTGCGCCTCCAAGAACGGGGTGTCGGCCCGCGAGATAGAGCGCAAGTACGGGCTCACGGCAAAGTCGGCGTGGTTCATGACCCATCGAATCCGCGAGGCGATGAAGCGCGAACCACTGGCCGGGCTGCTGCGGGGCACGGTGTCGGCCGACGAGACCTACATCGGCGGGTCCGAGCAGAACCGCCACAAGGACAAGCGGGTCATCCAGACGAACGAGCCCGTGCAGATCGTTCCCGGCCATCGGACGGACGGGTGGCGGGCCGACAAGGTCAAGGTGCTGTCCCTCATCGAAGAAGGAAGCGGCGAGGTGCGATCCGTGGTCGTGCCCGACGTGACCGGAGCGACCCTGCGCAAGGCCATCGCCGAGCAGGTCGACATGAGCCAGACCGTGCTACAGACCGACGAGTTGAAGAGCTACTACGTCCTGCGTCCCGAGCTGGCCGGCCACGAGACGGTCAACCACTCGGAGGACGAGTACGTGCGCTACGAGGACGGGCGGGTGATCACCACCAACCGCGTGGAGGGGTACTTCTCGCAGTTGAAGCGGTCGCTCGACGGCACCCACCACCACGTCAGCGTCGAGCACCTTCCCCGGTACCTGGCCGAGTTCGACTTCCGGTACAGCACGCGGAAGATCAGCGACGGGCAGCGGATGGAGCGGGTGATGGGGCAGGTGGCCGGGCGTCGGTTGACCTACCGGCCACTCACGGGCGGTTGCTGAAAAGTAAGGATCAGGGGTATACTGATCAGGAACTCCCCCAGCGGCTTCGGCTGCTGGCTGCAACGCCCGCCTCGCGGCGGGCGTTCGCTTTTTGAGGCCCCTCTACCAACGCTCGGGCTTCCACACCTCGCGTCGGAGACTGTCGAAACTGGGGTTGGGGAGTTGGCACGCTGCCAGGTCACCGAACCGAAGCGTCTTGTAGAAGTCAGCCGGAACGGTCTTGGGCTTGAGGCCCTTGCGGGGGATCACAACGCCCACCGGCGTCCCGCGCTGCTGAAGAAGCCTCGCCACTTCCGCCAGGTCGCTGTCGTTCGTCAGCAGGACAACCTTGTCGGCCCGGCCTTCGTAGGCATCGGCCAACGCGTGGGCGCCGAGGTTCACGTCAGACCCCTTCTCTTCGTAGGTGCGGACCGTCGCGACGGTCGGTACCTTTGGAACCGGCGACCGGAGGTCGCCTGTCTTGTCTCGCAGGCGGAACTTGCCGTAGTGGATTTCGATTCGAGGGTCGGCTTCGTACACGCGCAGCAAAGCCTGTTGGCGTGTCGGGGCATCGGGGTTCCTCGGCAGAGACGACACACGCGCAGTGAAGTAGCGAACAAGCACTACTTGCTCTCCGAGCACGCGATCGCACAGCGCCGAGAGGTCCACCCAACGATGAGGGGTCCGTTTGATCGCTCGGTGGTACAGGTTGAATCCGTCTACGTAGACGATGGTGGACATGTCCCCCCACGGTCGTAAGCTGTATGGCAGGGCACGTTGCCTACCTTCGAGTGGAGCACTCGGGGATCGGACCCGACACACGCAACTTCCAAGGGAGCGGTGGTCGACCAAGACGTGCCCCGCAGGGTGAAGCGCCCCCGGACCGCGGCAAGGTGTTCCGCTAAGTCCGCCCAACCCGCTAAGGGGTCCGGGGGCCTACGCCCTCCTCACGAGTCGTCTTTCTCTTCGTCCTCGCGATCGGAAGGCGGCGCCGGCTCTGTGGCCCGGACGGGCACAGAGAAGTCGAGCACCGCCTTGAACGCTGCCATGAAGGTGTCGCGACGTTCGGCGGTCCACCCGGCGCCGTCGCGGGGTATCTGGTGGAGCAGTCCCACGAGCCCGGGGGGCAAGCCCTCGGCATTGAGGTTCCCATCGCCGCCCGCACCGGCCTGCTGGACCTTCTGCTTCTTCTTGGAGGCCCCGGTGGGCTTGTCCGGTCGCCGACCAGGCTTCGCCTCGGGCTGCCGTCGTGCCCCGTTGCCTCCCGCGGCTTTCGCCTCGGGCTTCTTCTTGCTGTTAATGGCGGCGGAGATGTCGATTCCGGCCCACTCGCAGAGGCCCAGGAACAACGTCACCATCCGTTCCTGCTGCCCGCGAGGGTTATAGGCCCGGAAGGCGTCCCGAATCCGGTCGATGCCGTCCGTGGCCGGATCGGCGAAGGAATACACCTCGGCGTAGACGTTGACGAGAAGGTTCTGTAGCCCGCTCTTGTACTCATCGGCAGGCGCCCGACCCAACCGCACCAACTCCTCGGTGGGCGCGCCGTCCCCCCCCACGAAGTCCAGCAGGCGAAGCGCTTGCATCGTCCGGTTGGAAAGGCTTTCGGGGACACCGATGCGTTCCAGGACTTCGGTAGTGATTGGTGTCTGGATGCCGCGTTCGCGGTACCGCTCGATGACCTCGATGACGGCGCTGGGCGGGGCGTAGGGGGCGGTCCCTCCGGTCAGGATTGCCATGGTCGGCGAACGTACCACGCGGTTACGCGGTGAAGCAACCATTAGTTGAGTTGTTCTTGCGCTTCCTCGCTTCCTTACAATTGTGTAAGGCGAAAAATGCCCTCTGACCTGCGATGTCAGGCGTAGCCTCGAACTATGCCTCGAACCAAGGAAGCCAGCAAACAAGACGTATTGCGTGTCACACCCGTGGTGTGGCAGGCGGCGAGCGGCAGATGGCTCGCCGTGAGCGCGCCTGGGAGCCCGCTACGCCTGGGTGTCCTGGGCGAGAGCGCCCAGGCCGCAAAGGAAGCGTTCCGCGGTACCCTGACGAGGTGGGCGAACTACGGCGCACAGCCGTGAACACCGATGATGACGAGCGTGTAAAGCTCCCGCTCGACCCCGAGGAGGCGCTACGTGCGCTCCTGCGGGTCGATCCCGACGACGACCCGGCACCGGACCCCGAACGCGTAGAAACCCCGGAGGACTGACCTCCGGGGCTTCTCGGTTGCGGGGCTACCGAAGGCGTCTACCCGTCGCTCACCAACTGCGCCGCCGACACGCCCAGCGCGTCGGCCACTCGTTCGATGGTGAGCAGGGTGGGGTTCCGGCAGCCGCGTTCGAGCTCGCCGAGGTAGGACCAGTGGACGCCGGCCACCTGGGCCAACTTCTCCTGCGACCAGCCGAGCATCCCGCGGTACTCGCGCATCCGCTCGCCGAAGGCGACCAGTTCGGGTTCCGGGCGGGGCTTCACCGGCGCTGCTCCCAGAGGCGATCGAGTCGGCCTTCCATCGCGCTCGCCAGGCGCAGCAGCGCGTAGACGCCGAAGTCCTTCTCGAACTGGTGGTAGGCGTCGTCGTCCAGCTCGTAGCGGGCGGCGTCGGTGTCGAACGCGTCGAGCGCCGTAGCCGCCACCACCGCGAACAGGTCGACTGCACCACGGGCTATACGCCCCCGGTGCATCGCCTCTCCGATGAGCACACGCGTCTGACGCGTGGTCGTAGCCTCTTGCATGGTCGGTTCCTCTCTTGCAGGAACCGGCTCGGTCGGGAGGCTCTAGCCAGCCTCCCGGCCACTACCGGTTTCGGGTGTCGAGAGGAACCGTAAAGCGGGGGTGTGACAGCGAAGGGCCGCTGATCACCCGTGGTTTGTCACGTCACACATCACCTGACGGCGCGGTAGCGCTCGTTCAGCATCGAACGCGTGTTCGATACACTGGAGTCGGCGATAACGGAGTTGGATGTCAGCGTCGACGGCGACGCCCTGGTGGCCGCCTTCGCGCTGTACGACCGGCTCGGCGCCAAGCTGTCGCTGGCCGCCGCCGAGTTCGACGCCGGCCGCCGGTGGGAGCTCGACGGTGCGACGTCGGCTGCCGCCTGGCTGAAGCACCGGGCGGGCATGACGGCCTCGGCGGCCAACTGGACGGTGCGCACCGGCAACCTGGTGCAGCAGCTACCGGTGACGCGCCAGGCGTGGCTGTCCGGCGGATTGTCGACCGCCCAGGTCAAGGCGGTCGAGGCCAACGTCGATCCGCGGACGGTGGAGCTGTTCGCGAAGCACGAGGCGGAAGTGGTGCCCGCGCTGCGGCCGCTCTCCGCGAGGCAGACGGCCACGGCCATGCAGCACTGGCGGCGCCGCGCCGAGGCGCTCGGCGGCGGCCACGCCCTCGTCGGCGGGAATGGAGGCGAACACCGGCTGACCGATGAGCTCCTCGATATGGCGCACGTCCTGTTGTCCTTGCACGCGGTTGGCGACAAACAGGACAGCCGCCTGCCGAGGCTGCAGGTGCGCCACCCGCTGAGCGGTGAGCGCGGACTGGGCGCTGGGCTGCACGATCACCAGGTAGGTGTCGGCATAGGGCGCCCAGTCCTCTGCCGTCTGGCGCGTGCCCGCGGGCAGATCGCCGATGAAGGTCCAGTCGCGGAAGGCCGGCGCGTCCACCAGGCCGTGGGCGACCTCCCAGAAGGCCTTGCTGGCACCGATGATCGCCTCGTAGCCGGCGCGGTCGATCTTGCCGCGCTGCAGGACGTGCACCCCGTCGGGCGCCGCCGTGGCGAAGCGCTGCGCGGCGATCGTCGCGTCCATGCCCTCGCTCCAGCCCCAGAGACCCGCCTCGTCCTGGGCGGCGGCCCCCAGCAGCGGGGGCTCGACCGGATCGGGGGTTCCGAGGCTCACCGACAGGCCGGGGAAGAGGTCGGAGTCGAACGCGAGCACCGGCGTGCCCTGACGGGCCACCAGCCGGGCCATCGTCCCCGCGATCACCGATTTCCCGGCGCCCCCCTTGCCGACAACAGCGACCCTCACCGGCCCGACACTATCGCGCGGGCGAGCAGGGCCGGCCTGCTAGGGCCGGGGCGGGCAGCCCGGCGAGGCGAGCGGCGGCTGCAAGAGGGGGACCAAGCCAGGAGGAGCCGGGCCGAGTCGATCCGAGCGGCCCACTCACAATCGGTCGCAGGGATGACCGGCGCCTCGGGGATAATCATCGGCTCGCGATTAGCTCG
>JAHWKP010000063.1 GCA_019347775.1 Actinomycetota bacterium
CGGCGGTGGGCATGCAGATCTACAACCGGTACATCGACGAGTTGATCCTGGCCGAGGACCTCGGCTTCGACGGCGTGTGTGTGAACGAGCATCACCAGAACGCCTACGGCCTCATGCCGTCGCCGAACCTGATCGCCTCGATCCTCGCCCGCCAGACGTCGCGCGTGCGCATCGCCGTCGTCGGCAACGCGCTGCCGCTGTACGACCCGCCGACGCGCGTGGCCGAAGAGATGGCCATGATCGACAACATCTCGGGCGGGCGTCTGATCGCAGGAATGGTCGTCGGCGGCGGTCCTGAGTACTACTCGTTCTCCATCAACCCCGCCCACGCTCGCGAGCGTTTCGCCGAGGCCCACGACATCCTGTTGAAGGCGTGGACCGAGCCGGGACCTTTCGAGTTCATCGGAAAGCACTACAAGCTGCGCTACGTCAACAGCTGGCCAAGGCCGGTCCAGCAGCCCCACCCCGAGATCTGGATCCCGGGCGCAGGCTCGGTGGAGACGGTCGAATTCGTGGCCAAACGTCGGTACGCGTACATGGGGATCCCGTACTTCCACATCTCGGTGTTCGAGCGGATGTTCAAGATGTTCCGCGAGGCGTGTCAACAGGAGGGCTACGAGGCCGACTCGCTGCAGATGGGTTGGTTGGTGCCGATCTACGTGGCCGAGACCGACGAGGAGGCAAGGGCCCAGTACGAGGAGCACTTCTGGTACTTCGTCAAGCGGCTGCTGCCGGGCATCACCATCAGCCCGCCGGGCTACACGACACTGCGCTCGTACCAGAACATGATGAAGGGCATGGGCAGCTTCATGGCTTCCCTCGACAACTGGGACCAGGTGGTCGAAGGCCAGTACGCCATCGTCGGATCACCCGAAACGGTGACCCAGCGCCTGACCGAGAACCTGGAGCGTCTCGGCGCCGGGAACCTGCTCGGGCTGTTCCAAATGGGGACATTGCCCGCCGACCTCACCCGCCGCAACCTCGAGCTGTTCGCCTCAGAAGTGATGCCGAAGCTGCGAGCCCAGTTCCCCGACCTGGCGCGAGCAACGCCATGAGCGACGTGGCTGTGGACGTATCCGCCGGCCCAATCGTCGAAGCAACCCTGGAGACCGCGGTAGGCGAGGTGAAGCTGCTGAGTGGCGGTGAGGGCCCGCCCGTGCTCCTGCTTCATTCCGCCGCCGGCGAATCCGCCGACGACCTCTGTGAGGACCTCGCGCGCGACTTCAGAGTGGCGGCGCCCTACTTCCCGGGCTTCGGCGGATCGGCTGGTATTGAGCAGATCGAGGACATGGAAGACGCGGTGTACCACCTCCTCGACGTCATGGAACGTCTGGAGATGGAGCGTCCTGTGGTCGGCGGTCTATCGCTCGGCGCTTGGATGGCCGCCGAGCTGGCCGTTCGGTATCCGGACTCGGTATCCGCCCTGGTCATCGCCAACCCGGCCGGTCTCTACATCGAGGGTCATCCCATCCGGGAGATTTTCGGCCGATCGACTTCGGAGCTGGCCGACGAGATCTTCGCCGACCACCAACAGCCCATGTACAAGCTCATGAAGGACGTGGGAGGCACCATAGAGCGCTCCCTGGCATCAGGGTCAATCCCGTTCGACGCCGTCCGAGCCCACCTCGAAGCCCAGGCCGCCGTGGCCAAGCTGGCCTGGAACCCCTACTTGCACAACCCGCGGCTCCGTCGCCGGCTCAACCGGGTGACGGTGCCCACCGTCGTGCTTTCGGGGACCAAGGACGGGCTTATCCCGCCGGCGCATCCCGAGGCTTATGCGGAGGAGATCCGAGGCGCCCGGTTGGAGCGGGTGGACGCCGGCCACATGCTGACTTTGGAGCGTCCGGACGTGGTCGCGGCGGCCATCCGATCGGTGGCGCGCTGAAGCCCCTCGCGACTCGCGGTCATACTTATCCACATGGGGGCGAGGGCCAGGTTTAGTGTCGCGGCCCTAATCGCGGTCGTGGGAGCCAGCCTCACCGGCGCCGACCACGTCAGCGATCGGCCGCTGAATGCAGCCACGTCGGACACGACCGGCGCCCTCGCAGCTCCGGCGAGCACTACTTCCACCACCGTTGCGCCGACCACGACCACCACGGTGGCCATGCCGCCCGCTCCTCCACCGGGCTTCGGCAACGGCGATTCCGGGCCGGAGGTGATGGCCCTAGAGCAGCGACTCGTCGCCCTCAAGTACGACCCCGGCAACCCGGACGGGACCTTCGACTGGGCAACGCACTACGCGGTGATGGCGTTCCAGAAGGTCCAGGGCTTGGATCGAAGCGGCCGGGCCACGCCCGACGTGATGGAGCTGATGACCCGGGTCGGCGCGCCCGGACCCATGCTCCCCGAGGGCGGTGCCAACCGGGTCGAGGTCGACCTCAAGCGACAGATGCTGCAGCTCTACGTCAACGGCGAGCTGAACCGGGTGCTTTCGGTCTCCACCGGCAACGGCAAGCGCTACTGCGTCGATGGCGAGTGCGCCAAGGCGGTGACACCGGGCGGATCGTTCAAGGTGACCCGGCGGATCACCGGATGGCGCACCAGCCGACTCGGGCGCCTCTACAACCCGCTGTATTTCAACGGGGGTATCGCCATCCATGGAGCGCCGTCGGTGCCGGCCTACCCGGCCTCTCACGGATGCGTACGGATCCCCATGCACTCAGCGCGGTGGTTCCCCGATGCCGTGCCCAACGGCACGCCGGTCTACGTGCTCGGCGGATCAAGGGCGCCCGTGCCCTTCAACGAGCCTGCCCCCGGCGAGGAGCCTCCGCCACCGGCGCCGGAGCCGAGCACGACCACGTCGACCACCGCGCCGCCGGAGCCGTCTACTACGACGACGTCGACGACCGCCCCACCTGCGACTACTACGACGTCGACCACGGCCCCGGAACGGCAGCCGAGCACCACCACTACTCAGCCCGAGGACTGAACCCCGCTGTCGCGGTACTCCGCGTAGCCGGTCGACTCCAGCTCGTTGGCCAGATCCGGGCCGCCTGTGCGCACGATGCGCCCTTGGAGCAAGACGTGGACCACATCGGGTTTCAGCTCTGTGAGCAGACGGGCGTAGTGGGTGATCGCCAGGACGCCGAGATTCGACTCGGTCGTCGCCGCCTCCACCCGCCGGGCGATCACCCGCAAGGCGTCGACGTCGAGGCCTGAGTCGAGCTCGTCGAGAACGGCAAAGCGAGGCTTCAGCACGGCCAGCTGCATCGTCTCGTTGCGCTTGCGCTCGCCGCCGGAGAACTCCACATTCATGGCCCGCAAGAGGAAGCGTTCGTCCAGGCCGATCCGGCCCGCCTCGGTCCTGGCCTCCTGGGCGACGGCTTCTGGGTCGCCACCGGCCGCCCGCCGGGCCTCGGCCAGCACGTCGATCACCTGAACTCCGGGCACTTCCAACGGGTACTGCAGCGTGCAGAAGAGGCCCGCCTGAGCCCGTTGCCAGGCCGGCAGGTCGAGCAGCTCCTTGCCGTCCAGGGTGACGCTGCCGCCCAAGACCTTGTATCCCGGTCGTCCGGACAGCACGTGGGCCAGTGTCGACTTGCCGGACCCGTTGGGCCCCATCACCGCGTGCACCTCACCGGCTCCGACCTCAAGGTCGATCCCCCGCAGGATCTCCGTGCCGCCGACGGAGGCCCGCAGGCCGCTGATCTTCAACTTGGCGCTCATCGGAGCTCCACCCATACCTCGCCGTTGTCGACGCCGGCCGTGTACACCGCGACCGGTTGGGTCGCGGGCAGGGACTGGGGTTCGCCGGTTTCCAGCGAGAACGTGCTCCCGTGCTTCCAGCACTCGATCTCGCGCTCCTCGGTGAACACCTCGCCCTCGGACAGTGAGTAATCCTCGTGGCTGCACTCGTCGTTGATCACGTAGACGTCGTCGTCGATCCTCACCAGCGAGAGGCGATGGCTGTCGACATCGAAGCGCCGAGCCGTGCCGGCGGGGATTTCTTCGAGACGGCAGAGAATCGTGCGCGCCATCAGGCCACCCCCGCCATCGCGGTGAGCTTGGCCGCGACTCTCTCGCGGACGACCCCGGTGAGGCCGGGCACGGGGACCCGGCCGAGCACGTCGTCGAAGAACCCCAAGATGATGAGGCGTCGTGCGATCTCGGTGGGTACGCCCCGGCTCTCGAGATAGAAGATCTGGTCCTCATCGATAGGGCCCGACGTGGCGGCATGGCCGCAGCTACGCAGGTCGTTCTCGTTGACGATCTCGAGGTTCGGCACCGAATAGGCCCGGGCGTCCTCGGAGAGCACCAGGTTGCGGTTGGTAAGAAAAGCGCTGGTGGCCGACGCTCCCGGGTTGACCCTGATCAGGCCGGTGTAGACGCTGCGGGCCGAGCCCGTCACCGCGCCCTTGAAGGTGAGGTCGCTCGAAGTGCGTTTGCCGGTGTGGGCCTGGAGCGTGCGGAAGTCGTGCACCTGGTTGCCGTCGCCGAAGTAGGCCGCCACCAGCTGGGCCTCGCCACCTTCCTCGAGGAGGTCGGCGTCGATCCGGAAACGGGCGTACTCGCCGCCGAGGGCGACGGTCGAGGAGGTCACCGAGGCGTCCCGACCCGACTGTGTGGTGGTGGAGGCGATCTGCCAAACGGCGGGCCCCAGGTCGGAGATGACGACGTGGCGGACGGTGGCGTTGGTGGCGGCGGAGATCTCGGTGCGAGGCACCACGAGCGCCTCCACCTCGTCGGACATCCACAGTTCGACGACAGTGACCTGACTGCCTTCGCCGGCGCGGATGATGGTTCGAGGGAAGCTCGCAGCGCGATCGATGCCGGCCCAGTGGGTGACGATGATCGGGCGCTCGATGACGGCTCCAGCGGCGGCCTCGATCAAGAGCGGCGATGGTGCCTGGGCCGTGTTCAAATCGGCGAAGACGTCCGGACCGGGCCGGCCGAGGAGGTCGGCCCGCTGTTGGTCGCCGGCTGCGAGATCGATCAGCGTGAGACCGGGTGCCGACCCCTCCTGATGCACGAGGTGGCCGTCGTACGCCACGACCAGCGCGGCGAACTCTCCGATGGCAGCGACGATGGGACCGTTCTTCGCCGCCTCCGCCGGGCTCTCCGCGCTCGGGCCGACCGCTGGCTCGAAACGGTCCAGGTCCAGGTCGGCGATCCGAGAGTGTCGCCAGTCCTCTTCTTCGGCCGACGGGATACCCCGGTCGACGAAACGCTGGGTCGCCGCGGCCCGGCATTCCTGAAGCCAGGCGTGGTCGGTCGGTGGAGGTGCGAATTGGGTCGTGGCAGTCAAGTCAAATCTCTTTCGACTTCGGGGCCAAGGTGGCGCTCAGCGCCTCTCAGCCACCGAAGTTCGCGGGTTGGGGTCAGCGGCGCCGTTTGAAGGGTCGGCGGCGGGAGGCTTTCTTGGCGGCTTTCGCAGCTTCTTCGGCGCGAATCGAATCGCCGGCCTCGGCCAACAGGCTTTCGGCCTGGGCGAGGATGTCGAAGGCGGCCTCGGTCAGCTCGGGCTCGTCGTGCGGGCCGGCCGGCTGCTCTCCGTCCTCCCAGGCGAGATCGAGGGGGCGGGGCGAGAAAGAAGGGCAGTCCGCCGGGCAGCGCCAGGGTGCCTGAGGGGCGAGATCGAGTCGGCAGCGCTGAACCGAGTCGCCGGTGCGCAGAGACCTGCTCTCGTAGTTCCGGCAATCGGTCCGCATGGGCACCCCCCGATGGTATGTGCCGGGTAGGCGGCCCCGGCACCGGGTCTTCGGCTCGGGAAATCAGGCGGTGCGGAAGGGCAGGACGCAGTAGGGGGCGCCGGGGTCGGTGCCGGAGTCGGGCCCCTGGGCGGCCCGCCGGGCCAGCGCCTCGTCGAGGGCCTCGGCGGGCGTAAGCCAGCGACCGGGGTCGATGTCGTCGGGGCCTCCGTCGAGCAGGTCCTTCGGCGGTGGGGTGAAGCTGAGGACTTCAAACCCGCGCTCGTGGTCGTTGACGTAGAGGAAGAACGAACCGTCGGGCGCGATCCGGTTGGTCTTGGCCGTCCAGGTGTCGGAGTTCTCGAAGCGCAGGAACCCGACCTCGCGCATGCCCGGCCCGACCGTTCCGATCGTCTCGTTGGGCCCGGCCGACAGGCCGATCAGCCCGGAGATGTCGATGACCCGCGAGCCGAGGCCGTACCAGCCGATGGTCAGGATGCCCTCGTCGGGGTGCATGCGCAGGACGTGAGAGGTGCACCGGATGCCAGACGACTCGCCGGCGAAGGGGGCGAAGAAGGCGCCCACCTTCACCGGCGCCAGCTCCAGCGGGCCAGTGATGTTGTAGACGTGCAGCCCGCCGCCGGGGCAGACGTTGGTGGCGCCGCCGCCGAGCTCGTCGGTGATGACGAGGTAGGTGATCGGACCGGCGGGCGTCTGGAAGGTCACCGGGTCGGACTGGTGGTGGAGCGTGACGGCCGGGTCGAAGATCCAGGAGAGGACGGTGGGCGCACCGGCTGCGGTGGTGTCGAGCACGACGCTGTAGGTCAGCGCTGCGACGTAGGCCCTTGTGCCCTCGGCATTGAACGTGATGTCGTGCGACGAGGAGGGAGCGTCGTTGACCGCTCCCGGCGTGGGCAGCAGATTGAGGATATTGACGAGCTTCGGCGCGGCCGGATCCTTGATGTCCCAGATCTCCGCCTGGCCCTTCCCGGGCAGCTCGGAATCAGAGTTGTAGAGGAAGCGTCCGCCGGGGTGCACGGTCATGTTGTGCGACCCGAGAATGATCGGCACGAAGCCCACCGCCCTCGGGTTCCTCGGGTTGGTCACGTCAGCGATGAACGTCCCTGTTGTCCCTTGGCGGACGCCCAGCCGGCGGTAGCAAGTTCCGCCGCCACCGCCGTATCCGTTGTCGGCCGTGTAGGTCGCCAGCCACCTGGGGCCCTGCTGGAAGACCTGGACGTCGCCCTGGGCGAGGCCGCAGTCGAATTTCCCGACGCGGTTCGGGCGCGTGGGGTCGGTGATGTCGATGACCTGCATGCCGTGCGAGTAGGTGCCGGCGAAGGCGTAGTCACGGCCGCGGATGGTGGCGAACTCGAGGTCGGTGCCGCTTTGGGTGCCCTCGGAGCGCCACTTCACGGACGCGACGTGCGAGACGTTGGGGCTGTGGATGGCTTCGGCGCCCCGGGCGGGGAGAACGGCCAGCGACGCCAGCACCATGGCGGCAGTGGCGACCGTCGCCAGGGCTCTCTTCATCATTAACAAGCTATTCGCCAGGGGACTCGAACGGCCCTAGCCGACCGAGCCCTCCATCTGGAGTTCGATGAGCCGGCTCCACTCGACCGCGTACTCCATGGGCAGGGTCTTGGTGATGGGCTCGATGAAACCGTTGACGATCATGCTCATCGCCTGGGTCTCGGTGAGGCCTCGGCTCATCAGGTAGAAGAGCTGGTCTTCGCCGACCCGCGAGACGGTGGCCTCGTGGCCGATCTGGGCGTCCTGCTCGGCGATCTCCATCACCGGGATGGTGTTGGAGGTCGACTGGTCGTCGAGGATGAGGGCGTCGCAGCGAACGAAGCTCTTCGAGCCGTAGGCGCCCTTGTCGACGTCGACGCGGCCGCGGTAGGTCGTGATGCCGCCGTCCTTGGAGATCGACTTCGAGATGATGGTCGAGGTCGTCTCCGGCGCGACGTGGTGCATCTTGGCGCCCGCGTCCTGGTGCTGACCCGGTCCCGCGTAGGCGACCGACAGAACCTCACCCGAAGCCTTGGGGCCCGCGAGCACCACCGACGGGTACTTCATGGTCAGGCGACTACCGATGTTGCCGTCGATCCACTCGACGTGGGCCTCGGTCTGGGCCAGCGCCCGCTTGGTGACGAGGTTGTAGACGTTCGGCGACCAGTTCTGGATCGTGGTGTAGGTGATCCGGGATCCCGGGAGAGCCACGAGCTCGACGACAGCCGAGTGCAGCGAGTCCGAGGAGTACACCGGCGCCGAGCAACCCTCGATGTAGTGCACGCGCGCGCCCTTGTCGGCGATGATCAGCGTGCGCTCGAACTGGCCGGCGTTCTGGGAGTTGATCCGGAAGTAGGCCTGCAGCGGCATCTCCACCTCCACGCCGGGCGGGACGTATATGAAGCTGCCGCCGGACCACACGGCCGAGTTCAACGCTGCGAACTTGTTGTCGCCAGGCGGGATGACCTTGCCGAAGTAGCGGCGAACCAGATCCGGGTACTCGCGCACCGCGGTGTCCATGTCGGTGAACAGGATTCCCTGCGCCTCGAGTTCGTCGCGGTTGCGGTGGTAGACGACTTCGGACTCGTACTGGGCTGTGACTCCGGCGAAGTAACGCTGCTCAGCCTCGGGGATCCCGAGCTTCTGGTACGTCTCCTTCATCTGGGCCGGAAGGTCATCCCACTCGTTGACCTGCTTATCCGTGGGCTTGATGTAATAGAAGATGTCCTGCAGGTCGAGGTCGGGCATGTTGACGGCGAACCACGGCGCCATCGGCTTGCGGTCGAAGTGGCGGTAGGCCCGGAGGCGGAAGTTGGTCATCCACTCCGGCTCGCCCTTCCACCAGGAAATGTCCCTGACCACGGCTTCGGAGATGCCCTTGGCGGGCTTGTAGATGTAGTCCTCGACGTCGGCCCAACCCAGCTTGTAACGGCCTAGGTCGAGCTCTTGGGCTACTGCCACCAGCCATCAACTCCTCTAGATAATTTTACCGGTCTCCACTGTAACAATTACCCGTTCCGGCTATGCCCCACCCCTGGTTTCGACCACCACGAACGGGGCACCCATGAAGATCTCCTCGGCCATCGTGGCCGCCCGGGCCTCGGCCGAGTCGTCACCCGGGTCGGCCGTGAGGAGCGCCGTGCGCTGACCGCTGGCGTTGCGGTCGGTTACGAGCGGCGCCCACCGGGCCGCGTCGTCGGCGGTGGCCACGACCA
>JAHWKP010000064.1 GCA_019347775.1 Actinomycetota bacterium
GGACGGCCCAGAGCCTGACAACCTGTGCGGCAGCCTTGATCTGAGTGTGATGCCCCAGCTACTATGCGCGCTCAAGCCAGCGCCGCTGCTCCTCCCACCCCGCCGGCCGCGGCCGCTCCAGCTGCTCCAGCATCAGCGTCTGATCTGTGCTCCCCGCGAGGATCGCCTCAATGATGTCCGGTGCCAGCAGAGCGAGCCGCAAGATCCGGCTCACATAGCTCTTCGAGATGTTCTCGGCGTCGCCGGACAGCGCGGCGGCAACCACCGCAGTCTCACTCGGATGCGGCCGTGCTGTCTGGGCCAAGCTCAGCCCCGCCGTCGCCGACCTGCCGGCCGTGGCCGGCGCAGCCTTCGGAGCCGGTGCCGAAGCGGTGACGTTGGTCAACACCATGCCCGCCATGGTCATCGACATCGATAGTCGACGACCGGTGCTCGGTGCGGGCGGTGGCGGTCTGTCGGGAGCACCGCTTCACCCCATCGCGGTACGAGCGGTATGGGATTGCCGAGAGGTGCTCGGGCCCGTCCCCATCGTGGCCTCCGGCGGTGTCGCGACCGCGGAAGACGCGGTCGAGATGCTGCTCGCGGGCGCATCGGCGGTCCAGGTCGGAACTGCGTCTTTCCGCGATCCCCGCAGCATCTCGAAGATCTTGCGAGACCTCCGTAAGTGGTGCGACCGGCACGGCGTCGCCCGCGTGTCGGAGCTCACCGGAGCGGCCCATGGGTGACCGCGACGTGCGAGGCCGACTGGCGATCGCCCTCGACGTCGATTCGGCGCAAGCGGCTCTGGATCTCGCGAAGAACCTGACGCCCCACTTCGGTGTGGCCAAGGTCGGATATGAGTTATACGCCGCCGCTGGACCGCAGATCGTGGGACAACTTCGCGATCTGGAGATGAGCGTGTTCCTTGATTTGAAGTTGCATGACATTCCGACCACGGTCGGTAAGGGGGCGCGGGTGCTGGGCCGAATCGGCATCTCCTATCTGAACTTCCACGCGTCCGGCGGTGAGGCGATGTTGCGCGCGGGGGTGGACGGCCTGTCGGCCGGTGCTGACGAAGCGGGCCATCCCGCGCCGGTGCCGCTGGCAGTGACGGTGCTCACCAGCGACCCTCCGGACATGACGCGGCTGCGGTCGCTGTCCGTCATGGCGAGGGAGGCGGGGTGCGCCGGTGTGGTGTGCGCCGCGACTGACATCTCTGATGTCCGCGCGGTGTTTCCGGCCGCCGTGACGATGGTGCCGGGGATTCGTATGGCGGAAAGCGGCCGCGACGATCAGGTGCGGGTCGCGACCCCTTCAGAGGCGCTTGCCGCGGGGGCCGACGTCATCGTCGTCGGTCGCAGCGTCACCGCCGCCGACGACCCGAGCGCGGCGGCTGCCGCGCTGGTCGCATCCCTGTCCGGACTTGGATAAGTTCGCATCCATGCCCCTTCCCCCCTCGCTCTCCCCGGAGCAGCGCCAGGCCGCCCTTCAAAAGGCGGCGGCGGCCCGGCGTCTACGCGCTGAGATCAAGGACAAGCTCAAGATGGGCTCGGTATCTCTCCGGGAAGTGATCGACCAAGGGGACAACGACGAGATGGTCGCGAAGATGAAGGTGCTGTCCCTGCTGGAGTCCCTGCCCGGGTTGGGGAAGGTCAAGGCTCGGCGTCTGCTCGAGGAACTCGAGATCAGCGAGAGCCGCAGGATCCAGGGGCTGGGCCGCAAACAGCGTGAAGCGCTTCTGTCCAGGGCGGAGACCCGCAAGTTCTGATCCTCGTCGTATGCGGCCCCGGCGGGGTCGGCAAGGGAACCGTGGTCCGCAGGCTCGTCGCGGACGATCCCCAGTTGTGGCTGAGCCGCTCCTGGACGACCCGACCGCGTCGCCCGGCCGATGCCGAGGACGCCTACGTCTTCGTGGACCGGCCCACCTTCGAGTCCGCGGCCGCCGAGGGGCGCTTCCTGGAGTCCGCCGAGTTCCTTGACCATCTGTATGGGACCCCGTTCCCTACCCCGTCCGGGGGACAGGACGTAGTGCTCGAGATCGACGTGCAGGGGGCGGAGCAGATCAGGGCGAAGTACCCCGACGCTCTGGTGGTACTGCTGTTGCCCCCCTCCCGGGAAGAGCAGGCGAGACGGCTCCGCCTACGGGGCGACGACGAGGAGTCCATCCGGAGGCGTCTGGAGGCCTCCGCGGCCGAAGAGCTACGGGCTCGTGAGCTGGCCGACAGCGTTGTGGTCAACACAGAGGTGGAACAGGCGGCCCGCGAGATCGCCGAGCTCGTGGCCCGCCACCGTGTCTCTGTGCACGGGACCGGAGCTGGCGGCGCTGCCTGACCGAGGGCGCCAGCTACTATTGGGAGTTCTTCCCGCCCCAACCGGAGGTTGTCTGTTCATGGCCGAGCGCCGCGCAACGATGATGTACCCGCAGATCGAGACCCTCCTGGAGCAGGTCGACTCCCGGTTCACCCTGGTGACCCTGGCCTCGAAGCGCGGCCGGCAGATCAACAGCTACTTCAAGGGCCTCGGCGAGGGAATCGGAGCGGTGGTTCCGCCCCAGGTCGCTTCGATTTCGCGGAAGCCGCTTTCGATCGCCCTCGAGGAAGTCGCGGCTGCGAAGCTCGTGTACCGCCGGGTCGAGCACCCGGATCCGGCCGAGGTCGCCGAGGCCGAGGTCGGCGAAGACGACGCAGAGGTGGAAGCCTCTGACGAAGGGGCCGACGCCGAAGCCTGATCCCCGGGATCAGGTCCTCCCGGCGATGCCCGGGAACTAGCGGGGGAGTAATGGCTCACCGTCTCGAAGGTCGCCGCATCGTCCTGGGAGTCTCCGGCGGCATTGCCGCCTACAAGGCCGTCGACCTGTGTCGCCGCCTCGTCGATGCCGGGGCGTTCGTATCGCCGGTGCTGACCGAGGCAGCTACCCGGTTCGTCGGAGCCCTCACCTTCTCGGCCCTGGCCTCGGAGCGTGCCCGTACTTCGCTCTACAGCGACCCCGACCCCATCCCCCACACCACGTTGGGAAGAGCGGCCGATCTGATCGTCGTGGCTCCTGCGACCGCACGGGTGATCGGAGCCATGGCCCATGGCATTTCTGACGATCTGCTGACCGCGACTCTTCTTGCCACCGCCGCCCCGGTAGTCGTATGCCCGGCGATGCACACCGAGATGTGGGAGCACGAGGCGACCCAGGACAACATCGCCCTACTCCGCAGCCGCGGCGTGATCGTGGTCGACCCCACCTCCGGCCGGCTCGCGGGCGGGGACTCCGGATCCGGACGCATGGCAGAGCCGGCGGACATCGTGGCCGCCATCGAAGCCTTCACGGGGCCGAAGGACCTCGAGGGCGTGCGGGTGCTCGTCACTGCCGGCGGAACTCGTGAGCCCATCGACGCGGTGCGCGTGATCACCAACCGATCGTCCGGCAAGCAGGGGACTGAACTCGCGCTGGAGGCGGCCTCCCGTGGCGCCAAGGTCACGCTCGTGACGACGGCTCGCCAGCCGGTCCACCCCGGCATCGATGTAGTCAGGGTGGAAACCGCATTCGAGATGCAGGGAGCGGTGCTGCCCAGGGCGCCCGGAGCCGAGGTCGTCATCATGGCGGCGGCGGTGGCCGACCAGCGGGTGGCGCGACCGTCGGCCCGCAAGACCAAGAAGACGTCTGCGCCGACCAGCATCGAGCTGGTGCCGACCCATGACTTCCTCGTGGATCTCGGCCGGTCGAAGTCACCGTCACAGGTGTTGGTGGGCTTCGCGGCGGAGACGGACGACGTCGAAGCCAATGCGCGCGCCAAGCTGGCGAGCAAGGGGCTCGACCTCATTGTCGCCAATGACGTTGGCGCGCCTGGCTCCGGCTTCGACCACGACACCAACCAGGTGCTCATTCTCGGCGCCGACGGGTCTCGCCGAGAGGTGGCACTCGCTTCAAAACGGGAGATTGCCGCTGCGGTTCTCGACTCCGTGACAGCATGCCGTGACCAGATCGCCCGGGGTGGGCCTCATCCCGATGGAAAGGAAACGTCGACAGACTCATGACAACCCGCACGCTCTTCACCTCTGAATCGGTGACCGAGGGACATCCGGACAAGATGGCCGACCAGGTTTCCGACGCCATCTTGGACGGCATCTTGGAGCAGGATCCCTTCGGCCGGGTCGCCTGCGAGACGCTGCTCACGACCGGCCTGGTCGTGGTCGCCGGGGAGATCACGACCGAGGCCTATGT
The DNA here is from genome assembly GCA_019347775.1 of Actinomycetota bacterium. Classification (GTDB taxonomy): domain Bacteria; phylum Actinomycetota; class Acidimicrobiia; order Acidimicrobiales; family JAHWKP01; genus JAHWKP01. Next base: position 4,193 of record JAHWKP010000064.1, read on the forward strand.
CGACATCCCGCGCATCGTTCGCCAGACGATCTGCGACATCGGTTACAACCGTGAGGACTTCGGCTTCGACGGCAATACGTGCGGCGTGATCGTGTCGATCGACGAGCAGTCCCGCGACATCGCTCAGGGCGTCGACGACGCCTTCGAGCACCGGGTTGGCTCGCCGAGCGGTTCCGGGGCCAGGTTGTCAGACAGTGATCTCGACCTTCAAGGTGCGGGCGACCAGGGGATGATGTTCGGCTACGCCTGCGATGAGACGCCCGATCTCATGCCCCTGCCGATCTGGCTGGCCCACCGCATGGCGCACCGCATGGCTGAAGTGCGCAAGGCCGGAGTCCTGCCGTACCTGCGCCCCGACGGCAAGACCCAGGTCACCGTCGCGTACGAGGACGGCCGCCCGGTCAGCCTCGAAACCGTGCTCATCTCCACCCAGCACCAGCCCGGACTCGACGTCGAGACTCTTCTCAAGCCCGACCTGCGCGAGCACATCATCGGGCCGATGGTGCCGCCCGCTCTGCAGGACAGCGACTACGAGCTGTTCGCCAACCCCACCGGCAAGTTCGAGCTGGGCGGTCCGCACGCCGACACCGGCCTGACCGGCCGCAAGATCATCGTCGACACCTACGGGGGCGCGGCGAGACACGGTGGGGGAGCCTTCTCTGGCAAGGACCCGTCGAAGGTCGACCGGTCGGCCACCTACGCCGCCCGGTGGGTCGCAAAGCACATCGTGGCCTCGGGCGCGGCCCGGCGCTGTGAGCTGCAGGTCGCCTACGCCATCGGTGTGGCTCGGCCCGTGTCGGTGTTGGTGGAGACCTTCGGCACCGAAGAGGTGGATCCCGAAAAGATCACGACTGCCATCGGCGAGATCTTCGACCTCAGGCCCGCGGCGATCATCCGCGACCTCGATCTGCGCCGCCCCATCTACCGCAAGACGGCTGCTTACGGGCACTTTGGTCGCTCCGACAAGGAGCTCACCTGGGAGCAGACCTCTCGTCTCGACGACCTGCGATCGGCATTGAAGCTCTAGCCGTAGCGGTCCTCCCCGATCTGCCGGCGGTGGACCGGGAGTTCCACTACTCCGTCCCCGAGCGGTGGCGCGACGACGTGCGGGAAGGCACGCGAGTCCGCGTCGAGCTCCACGGCCGGCGCGTGGGCGGGTGGGTGACAGCCGTCGCCGTCGACCCTCCGAAGGAGATCGAGCTGAAGCCCCTGGCGGGCCTCTCGGGGTGGGGGCCGCCCGCGGAGGTGGTCGCATTGGCCGGGTGGGCGGCGTGGCGCTGGGCCGGACGTCGCGCCCATTTCCTGGCGACGGCCTCTCCACCGCGGGTGGTACGTCATCTCCCCGCCCCGGCAGGCCCCTCGTCGGTGGCGGTCCTGGCCGATCCGGCGACGCGCGACGCCCTCTCTGAGCCGAGGTCGGTCGTGCGGCTGGCGCCCGCGGGCGACATCGTCCCGTGGGCGATGGCCATCGGTGCGAAAGGGATCGAGCGCGGCGGGTCGATCATCGTCGTTCCGACCGGCGCTCGAGCAGCCTGGTTGGCTCGCCAACTGATCCAGCGCGGCCTTCCGGCCGCGCTGCTGCCCGATGACTGGGACGCCGTGGCGGCGGGCGGGGTGATCGCGGTCGGTACCCGCAGCGCCGCCTGGGCTCCGCTGCGACAGGTCGGCGCCGCGATGGTGGTCGACTCCCACGACGAGGCGCTGCGCGAGGAGCGCGCTCCGACTTGGGACGCGGCCGAGGTGCTGGCCGAAAGGTGCGACCGCGATGGTTCGCCTTGCGTGCGGTTGTCTCCGTGCCCGACCCTCGAGGATCTCGAATGGGGCCGGCTCATCGTCCTCCCCCGGGCCGACGAGCGCGGCGGGTGGCCCCCGTTGGAGGTGCTGGACCGGCGGGAGGCTGATCCCCGAGACGGTCTGCTGACTCCGCGAGTGGTAGCCGCCGTGAGAGCCGGCGGGCGGGTCGTGTGTGTGATCAACCGCCGCGGTCGGGCTGGGCTCCTGGCCTGCGCCGCCTGCCAAACGGTGGCGACCTGCGAGAAGTGCGGTGACGCGGTCGGGCAGAACCAAGCCGGAATGCTCGAGTGCGGCCGGTGCGGTGAGCGACGCCCGCAGATCTGTCTCGACTGTGGGTCCGGCAAGCTCAAGGCTCTCCGCCCGGGCACCACCCGGCTGGCGGAACACCTGAGCGCCCTGGCCGGTCACCCCATCCCTGAGCTGTCGGGGGCTGCCCACGCTGACGAGGCTGGGACGGACGAACGGGTCGTCATCGGCACCGAAGCAGCGCTGCGGCGTGCCGGTCGTCGGGACACCGTCATCTTTCTGGATTTCGATCAGGAGCTTCTCGCTCCGCGTTTGCGCGCCGGTGAACAGGCCCTTGCCCTGCTGGCCCGCGCGGCGCGCATGGTGCGGGGCCGGCAAGGACGGGTCATCGTCCAGACCCGACAGCCCGACCATGTCGTGTTGCGAGCGGCGAGATCAGCTGATCCTGGCCTGGTCGCCGACGCCGAACGCGCTCAGCGGGACAGCCTCGGGCTCCCACCGTTTTCGGCCATGGCGCTGGTAACCGGACCGGGAGCGGAGGAGTTGGTCGCGGGCGTGCACGGCGACGTCGCGGTTGCAGGCCATGCCGAACGTCATCTCGTGCGGGCTCCGGATACGACCTCGTTGTGCGATGCCCTCGCACGCGCCCCGCGACCCTCCGCCCGCGTCAGAGTCGAGGTCGATCCCCGCCGCATTTAGTTCGCTTACGGTTTCACCTTCATGGCCATTCGCAGGATCAGGACTTACGGCGACCCCGTGCTGACTCAACCTGCCCTCCCCGTGAGGAAAGTCGACACCGCGTTGCGCCGGCTGGCCGAAGACATGATCGAGACGATGTACGACGCCCCGGGAGTCGGCCTGGCCGGCCCGCAGGTCGGTGTTCAGCTGCGGATCTTCGTCTACGACGCCGGTGACGGGCCGAACACGGTGATCAATCCGGTGCTCTCCGCCCACTCGGGCGAGTGGACCTATGACGAAGGTTGCCTGTCGGTGCCGGGCTACTACTGGCCCATCGTGCGACCCCTGACGGTGCACCTTGAAGGGGAAGATCTTGACGGCAACAAGCTCAGCGTGGACGCCGATGAGTACGTAGCCCGGATCTTCCAGCACGAGACCGATCACCTCGACGGAACACTGCTGCTGAAGCGGCTGACCGATGCCCGGCGAAAGCGGGCCCTCCGCGACATCCGCGTCCACGGCTTCAACCCGCCCGAAGTTCACGAATCGTGAGGCTCGCCTTCCTGGGGACGCCGGGGTTTGCGGTGCCGGTGCTGGAGGCGCTGGCCGCCGAGCACGACGTCAGGCTGGTTGTCTCCCGGCCGGACCGAAGGCGTGGTCGACGGGGCCACGCTGAGCCGAGCCCGGTGAAGGCCGCGGCCCAACGACTCGGCATCCTCACGAGCGAGCGGGTCCGCGACGTCACCGAGTGGGAAATCGACCGGGGCGTGGTGGTGGCTTTCGGCCGGATCGTCAAGCCGGAGATCCTCGAGCGCGTCCGCATGGTCAACCTGCATCTGTCGTTGCTGCCGAGGTGGCGGGGCGCGGCGCCGGTTCAGCGCGCCATCCTCGCCGGTGACGAAGTCACAGGCGTCTGTCTCATGTCGCTGGAGGAGGGTCTGGACACGGGGCCGGTCCACGGATGTGAGAAGGCGTCGATCGGATCCGAAGAGACCGCGGAGGACCTGACCGATCGACTGATCGCGCTCGGGGTCCCGCTCTTGCTCGACCATCTCTCTCGGGGGCTGGGTCCCGGTACGCCGCAGTCCGGCGAGCCGACCTATGCCGAAAAGATCACCACGGCCGACCTCCGCGTCGACTGGAACCGAACTGCCGTCGAGCTGCACCGGCGCGTGCGGGTCGGGGGTGCGTGGTGCGTCTTCCGGGACAAGCGGCTCACGGTGGCCGCCGCCGGCGTTCGCGAGGGCGAACCCGACGCGGCGCCGGGGGAGTTGGTCAGCCGCGAAGGCTCGCTGATGGCAGCTACCCCAGCTGGCTGGCTGGTGCTCGAGAGAGTCAAGCCCGAAGGTCGACACGAGGTTGCTGCCGCCGACTGGGCCAACGGGGCCCGACTTTCGCCGAGGGAGCGGTTGACCTGATGTCGGCCCGGGCCGTCGCATTGGAAGCCCTCGAAGCCGTAGACAACGGGGCCTTCTCCAATCTCGTCCTCCCGAAGTTGCTCGACGCCAGCGGCTTGGAGCGCCGCGACCGAGACTTCGCCACGACCTTGACTTACGGAACCATCCGCATGCGTCGTGCCCTCGACCACCTGATCGACTCGCTGGTCGACCGTCCCCTCGAGCCGGCGGTGCGCAACCTGTTGCGTCTCGGCGCCTACCAGCTGAAGTGGCTCGACGTACCGGCCCACGCAGCGGTGTCCGAGACGGTGGATATGACCCCGCACCGGGCGCGGGGACTGGTCAACGCCGTACTGCGCAAGGTCTCCAACCGGCACTTTGAGTGGCCGGGGTTGGCGATTGAGCTGAGCTACCCCGACTGGATCGTCGAACGGATGACGGCCGACCTGGGGGCCGGAGATGCCGAAGCCGCCCTTCGGCGCATGAACGAGCCACCGCCGGTCAGTGTCCGGCCGGACGGGTACTTCCAGGACCTGGCCTCCCA
>JAHWKP010000065.1 GCA_019347775.1 Actinomycetota bacterium
AACCACGACAACGAGCAGAATCTCGACCGCGGTGCCGAGTATCAGCAACACCCGCAGGTCATTCACCCCCTTCGGTCAAGAGGCGCTCGTGGTCGGTGGCCTCGTCGGCAAGGTCGCCCAACCGCTTCGAGATGTCGTCGAGTATCCAGGCCGTCGATGTATTGCCAGCCACTTTCTTGCCTTCGGTCCACACGTCGAGCGCGGCGCGCTCGATCCGGTAGACGCGGTTCAACAGCAGCTGAAGAAGTACGACCGCGACGATTGCCACCACAAGTCCAGCGGCGAGCGTGGCCGCCCACGAGGACTCCATCCCCATGGTCTAACGCTCCTGCCTAAGGCCGTCCCCGGCCTTTGCGGCACCCGCCGCGATGCGATTGGCGGCTGCGGTCGAGGTGGATAACTCCCACAAGCTGTTGGTGGCGGCATGGACGTCGTGCAAGCCACGCGCGATCGACTCCGCCTTGGACGCCGCCCTAGCGCCCCCGAGGATCGCCAGCAGCAGCAGTACCACGACGGCAACGACCACTGCTCCGCCGACGATCCAACCGATCAACCAGCCGTCCACGGCTCTCTCCCTCCGGGCGGTTGCGCCCTCGATAGGTACGTGTACGGTACCTCTATCCGTCGTCGTCGGGGAAGGGGACGATATGGGAACGAGCATGCCGAAGAAGACGCCGGCTTACAGGCTTCTCGATCTGCTCGGTCCCATCGAGCGCTTCCGCGACATGGAGGAGTTCGGTGACTTTGGTCTTCCGACCCGATCCTTCAGTGAGGACTATCTAGAGCCGATGGCCAAGGCCGGCCGCAGCAGCCGGCTCGGTCCCCTCGAAAAGGTGCACGCGTTCTGGTTCGCAGGAATGAGCTGCGACGGCTGCACCGTCTCCACCATCGGCGCCACCGAGCCCTCGATCGAGGAGCTGCTCACGGGTGCGCTCCCCGGCGTGCCGGTGATGATCCTGCATCATCCCGTGGTGAACATGGAGGCCGGACCCAACTACCTCCGAGCCCACGAGATGGCGCTCACGGGCGAGCTCGACGGGCCGTACGTGATCATCCTCGAAGGATCCATTTCGGACGAGACTCTGGCCATCCCCACGGGGGGGTATTGGGTGGCACAGGGCGAGCAACCGTGGGGCCCTGACGGCGAAGACCGATCGGTTACCACCGAGGAGTGGATCGCCCGCATGGCGGACGGTGCCGCGGCGTCGATCGCCATCGGCACCTGCGCCACCTGGGGCGGCGTCCCTTCGGCCGAAGGCAACGCCACCGGCTCCATGAGCCTCATGGACTTCTTGGGCAAGGACTACCGCAGCGCCTTCGGCCTGCCGGTGGTGAACGTCCCCGGATGTGCACCGATCGGCGACAACTTCACCGAGACAGTCGCGGCCATTCTGTATTTCCTCCAGGGGTTCGGCCCGCTACCCGAATTCGACGAGCTGGGCCGGCCCGCCTGGTTGTTCGGCGAGACGGTGCATCGCCACTGCGTCCGAGGGTCGTACTACGAGGAGGGCGAATACGCCAAGGAGTTCGGCGACAAAGAATGCCTGGTGGAGATCGGCTGCTGGGGCCCGGTCGTGAACTGCAACATCACCTCTCGGGGTGCGATCAACCACGTCGGTGGCTGCATGAACGCGGGTGGGGCGTGCATCGGATGCACGATGCCGGGCTTCCCCGACAAGTTCACTCCCTTCTACAAGACCCCGCCCGGGTCGAGGGTGTCGACTGCTGCTTCTCGCCTGCTCGGCAGCTTCGTGCGACCGCTGAGGATGTTCACCAACGATCACCTCAACCGCGAAGTCCGCTGGGACCTGCACGAAGACATCCCTTCGGGATGGGCCCGCGAGAAGGCGGAGCCAACGCGCGCCGCCGACGGGGCGCACAAGTTCTACGACGCCCTGCGGCGGAGGGACGACCACGGAACCGGCGAGGCATGGGGACGAGGAAGGGACTAGCTCGACATGTGCTTCAAGAACCTCCCGATCGAGTTCGACGCGGGAGGCCGTGCTCAGCTGAAGGAGGACGTGCCGGACGCGTGGTCAGTGGCGGTCAGCCGGCCCGAGGCAGCCATGACCGACGAGGAACGCGAGGAACGAATTCGGCGGTTGATGGCCGCGAACGGCCACATCAAGGACCACACGATGGACCCGGTAACCCGCGTCGCCGGAGCGCTGGCCGTGCACGTAACCGCTGATCTCGACAAGGGCCAGTATCTCGACTCACATTCCCTCGCCACGCTGTTCCGCGGTTACGAGGTGATCCTCATGGGACGGGATCCTCGCGATGCGGCCTTCATCTCGTCACGCGCCTGCGGGGTCTGCGGAGGCGTGCACGCCCACTGTTCTGCCTACGCGGTCGAGATGGCGATGGGACTCGAGCCGCCGCCGCTGGCCACCGTGGCCCGCAATCTGGCCGAGACGGCCGAGATGGGATACGACAACCCGCTGCACCTCTATCTGCTGGCGGGCCCCGACTACTCCGAAGCCGTAGTGAAGGCCACGAATCCAAAGCTGTGGTCGAAGGCGGAGAAGTGGACTTGCGGCGGAACCGACGTCCACGGGTTCAGCACCATGTCCGCCCTCATGACGGCGCTCAACCCGCTCACCGGAGACCTGTACCGGGAGGGGCTCGACTTCACCCGCACGGCGCGTGAGCAGTTCGCGCTGATCTACGGCAAGTATCCGCATCCGCAGGGGGTCGTTCCAGGGGGCGTTTCGGCCACCATCACTCTCCAGACCCTCAATGAGTACCACTCGCGTCTGGCGAAGACCTTCGACTACGGAAGCCGAATGGTCGCGGTCTGGGATGACCTCGCTGAGTTCTTCTACGAATCGGACGAGCGGTACACCCAAGTCGGCGCCCGCCCGATGAACTTCATCGATACCGGCTACTGGGATGACGGAGACGTCTATGACGCCAACTATGCCAACTGCGACGACTGGGGCGGCAAGCGTTGGTCGACGCCCGGCGTGATCATCGATGGTGAGCTGGTCACGACCAACCTGACTGACCTGAACATGGGATGGGAAGAGTTCGTTGAGCACTCGTACTACGACGAGTGGGACGGAAGTCGCTACCCGACCGACGACCTCGGTAACCCGATCAGCCCTTACCACCCATGGAACAAGCAGACGCTGCCCAAGCCGACGGGCAAGAACTGGAAAGAGAAATACACCTGGGCCTGCACGCCCCGATGGGACCGGCAGGTCGTGGAGGCCGGCGCCTATGTCCGGTTGTTCCTGACGGCCATGGCGCAGCAGCACCCCACCAACGACTTCTACGAGGCGACCGGTACGTCGTTACGCATGTCGGTCCCCAAAGGCTTCACGGCAGAGCAGGAACTGGAGTGGCGAGTGCCAGAGGTGTGGAATGCATTCGAGCGCAATCGAGGCCGCGCCTATCACTACATGTTCTCGCAGCTCGTGTCGCTGGCGAACCTTCTGAAGGCCTACGACCTGATGAGAAGGGGCGAGAAGCAGGTGGCAGCGGTGTCGCCCTCCGACCTCGAGAAGCACATCCCACGCGATGAGCGCCGCAGCGTCGGCTTCTGGGGTGCGGGTCGGGGATTCCTGACCCACCACATGGTGATGGACAAGGGCCGAATTCAGAACTACCAAATCTGCACACCGTCGACGATCAACGCCTCCCCGCGCGATCCCTTCGGGCAGCCGGGCGCTTACGAGGAGTCGGTCATGAACACGCCGATACTCGAAGACCTTTCTGAAGCGGGAGGCTTCACCGGTATCGACATGCTCCGCGCCATCCGGAGTTTCGATCCCTGTATGCCGTGTACGACGCACGTGTCCACTCCCGACGGCACGATCGTGCGCGAGGTAAACACGTGCGCCTGCGGAGCCGACTGAGCCCAGCATGCGTCTGCTGGTCGGCGGTGTCGGCGAGCTCCTCCAGGGTGATCTCGACGTCGGCCGTGTCGTGCTTGAGCGCCTTCGCCTGGAGGGCCTAGGCGCCGATGTGCTGGTGGAGGACATTTCGTACGGTGCAGTCGCGGTTTCGCAGTACCTCGAAGATCTGGCACCGGACGGTTTGGTAGTTGTCGGGGCGGTATCACGCGGTCGCCCACCCGGCACGGTCGGCCGGCGGCGGGTGATGCCGGATGAGCTTCTATCGGTCGACGTTGCCAACGGCGCCATCCGCGATGCCGTCACCGGATACGTGGGGGCGGAGCTCCTCATCGACGTCTCCGGTGCGCTCGGTTCTCGGCCGGCCCATACGGTCCTGATCGACGTCGAGCCCCTTTCGGCTGTACCCGGTGATCCCTTATCGGATGAGGTGGAAGGAGCTGTTGATGACATCGTTCTCGCAGTCAGGGAAGAGGTCGAGCGAATGCCGCTTCTCGGGATCAGCTGAGCCCTAGCCGACTTCCAGGATTCCGACGTCTTCGGGTGGCACAGCCGCCCTGCCGCGCGCCTCGGTATCGATGACGAGCGATCCGTCATCGCGAACGGCCGCGGCGGTGCCTTCGATGGTCGCTCCCGCCGGGCCGAGGGGAATCAATCGGGCGACGACGCGCTGGCCCAGGGTGGCGCAGTTGAGGCGGTAGTCATCTGCGACGTCGGATGGTGGGCGAGCGCTCTGTTCCTCGATGGACCCAACTAGATCGCCCAGAAGGCTCGTGCGAGGTGCGGGCGAATGCGCGACCAGAACGGTGAGCACCCGCCATGGGTAGAAGGAGTCCAGGTTCTCCTGGACCGAGACCGCTCCCGCCAAAGACTCACCGGTCCGGATCTCGTCGGGCCACGCCAGAGTGGTCTCGCCGGGGAGGTTGGCGGCGACGGCGACACTCGCCGCAAGGTAGAGCGATCCTGCAGGTCCTCGGGGACTGGCGATCATCGAGAACCCGAGACCCTGGTCGGGCTGCACTTCCCACGGCCAGCCTCCCCGTCGCCGAGCGGCCGCCTGATAAGCCGCCAGGACCAGCGCACCGGGCTGGCCTCCGGCGCGGGCCCACGCAATTGCCTCCGCCTCAGACGACAGCATGGCGGGGTAGACCCGTAGCGGTCGGTCGGGAAGGGCGGCGGCGACGGCGTCCGCATCGAGGTCGCTCATCCCCATCCCGAGGGATCGAGGCCACAGGCGACGGCGTTCTGCGACAGCGTGTAGCGCAGCCGGTCCCACTGCGGCGGCGGGAACCGGAGAGCCGCAGATGACAGCGCCTTCCGCAGCCGGTCAGCGACGTCGAGGTCGAGTCCGCACGCGGATCCCACCAGCGCTCCGACGAGCCGGTCCATCGATGCCGGCGGCAGCTCGAGGGCGACGCCGAGCCAGGCTTCGGCCAGGGCGGTATCGCGATCGGGCCGATCGAGTATCCCGGCGGCCCACCGCTCGGGTTCAACCCCGCCGACGTCGAGCCAGCGCAGCACTTCCTCTCGTATGAGTGGTGCCCAATGCTCTTGGTCTTCGCCGTCGAGCACCGCCATAAGGTCAGCGGCCGCGTCCTGCGCTTGCGGGAGTCGGGCGAGTACAGCCCGGGCCTGAGTGACCGCAGCCCGCGGGGCGTCGGGCGTATCGCGCGCCTGGCGCGCTGCGAGCCGAGCCCGAGCCTCGTTGCCCAAAGCCTCTAGTCCGAGGGCCAGATTGGCCTTGGCCATCGCGTGGGCGTCGGGTCGCACCGATCGGGGATGGGCAGCGACAGCTACCTGAAGCACCTCCACGGCCCGCCGAGGCTCGCCGACGGAGAGCAGCGCCAGCCCCAATGCGTTGGCGGCCAGCCCCATACCGGGGCGCTCGTCCGATTGTTCCAGGAGGCTGACCGCCTCTTCGAGAGGTGCCACGGCCTCGTCGGCGGAGCCAGAAGTGAGGAGGACTTGGCCCAGCTCTCGGGCCGCGGCGCCGGCGTGCGCCGCCGCGCCGAGCTCGAGGAACCCGCGACGGGCTGCCGTGAAGGCTTCGATGGCCGCCGAGTGGCTGCCGGCGTCGATGGCGACGAGCCCCCGATTGTGGGCCGCGGACCAGCGCTCGAGATGGTCACCGGTCGCCTCGAAACCGCGCTCGGCTGCTTCGAAAGCTGCGGCCGCGTCCTCTGGCCTTCGCGCCAGTCGCAGGATGATGCCCAGGAGATTGTTCGTCTTTGCCCGCTCGAGAGGCAGATCAGCAAAGAGGCTGGCGGCGGTCTCGGCCGCGGCTTGCGCTTCGTCCAACCGACCGGCGTCGGCAAGAACTCTCGCGAGATGAAAGCTGGCGGTGGCGTGTTGCACCGGATAGCGCTCCGGCCTGTGGCGGTGCAGGCGCTCGGTCAACTCCGCCACGACCGCTTCGACGTCGCTCACCGCGTTCGTATCCTACGACGGGTGCGTGTGGTGATTGCCGGCTTCGGCAACGTGTTGCGGGGCGACGACGGGTTCGGCGTCGCCGTGGCTCATGCACTCCTCAACTTGCCGCTACCACCCGAAGTAACGGTGATGGAGATCGGCATCGGCGGGATTCATCTCGTGCAGGAGCTGCTCTCGCCGGCTGACGTGCTCATCATCGTCGATGCTTCCGACTTGAACCGCGCTCCCGGGACCGTTGTAGTCATGGAACCTGAAATCACCGACGTCGTCGCCCTTGCTCTGCCTGAGCGCCGCGACGAGCTCGCAGACATGCACTACGCCACTCCGGACCGGACCCTGATCCTGGCCGGCGGGCTCGGCATCGTGCCCGCCACGACGTGGTTCGTCGGCTGCCAGCCGCTCCACTCCGATGACCCCGAGATCGGCCTCAGCGCGCCTGTCCGCGCCGCCGTAGCGCCTGCCGTAGAGGAAGTACGCCGCCTTGTGCGCGACGCAGGCGTCAGGTGGTGATGCGGGTTCTGCCCAATTCGACCGGCGTCGCGGTTGGTTCTGAGCGCTGATCGCCGAGGCCGTACGCATCCAAGAGCCACGCCACGGCGGGGTCGGCCCTGGCAGCGTCCACAGCGGAATCATCCACCGCAGCGACGAATCGTGTCAGCGCAGAGCGGTGCAGAACGTCGAGTCCGTCGAGCAGCTCGAAGACCAACGCACTTGTCTCCTGAGGAAGCTCCTCGATTCTTGCCAGCAGCTCCTCGAGACGGTCCAGGAGCATTGCCAGCTCGTCGCCGCCGCTCAGGACGCCCCCGCGTCAGAACCGCTGGCCGGCTCGAAGATTTCAGCAGTCGCACACAGCTCCTCGTTGAGGCTTGCGAGGAGGCCTTGCAGCGGCTGGGCGCGGGAGGCGATGTTGCCGACCGTCGAGTCGATAGCCGACAGGGCTCGAACGATTCGTACGAGCAGCACGACTACCACGATCAGGAAGACCGCTACCGCGGCGAGAAGCAGGCCGGTGACGATGATGGCGAAGAGGGCGGGAAGGGCCATGAGTGACTCCTATTCCCGCCGTCCGAGGGCCTCTACGTATCGCGTAGTGCCCTCCCGGGCCACGGCCGCGAGCTCAGCTGTCCGCTCCAACCCCGTGACCGGTTCCAGTCGGCTCGCCAGCAACTCGGCATCGCCGACGATGTCGCGGGCATAGCGGGCGATCTCGAGGGCGGTGCGCACGATCCACACCGCGAGGAGCAGGACCACCGGGACCACCACAAACAGGACCCCGATGCCGTAGACCCACCACAGCCACATAAGAGCTCCTTCCCTTGCCTTTCATTCTGCCCGATTTGCTCACCTCCGCCTCCGGACCGAGCACCAAGGCGCATGCAGGCTGCGATACTCGCATCATCAGTGAGGGAGAGGTCACACCGTGAAGCTGGGCATTGTCGGCAAGGGGGGCGTCGGCAAAACAACTCTGTCGGCCCTCCTGGCCAGCACGTGGGCGGCCAAAGGGCGCAGCGTCGTGGCAATCGATACGGATTCGAACCCGAACCTCGGCTTCTCGCTGGGTCTCAACGCAGCCGCGACCGAGGCTCTTCCGGTATTACCTCGCTCGGTGATCGCCGGTAGTGGTGGCGGTGAGACCGCGGCTGACCTTCTCCGCGATTACGGACGCCCGACGCCCGCGGGGGTAACGATCCTCTCGGCGATCCGCGTCACGGAGGCGGGCGCCGGCTGCACATGCTCTGGCCACGCGACCGTGCGGACGTTGTTGGGTGACGTCCTCGAGCAGCAGACCGAGTCCAAGCCGCTGGCCGAGACGCTCACGAAGGTGCGCAAGGACGTCGAGGCGGGCCTCCCGCTCTCGGACTCGATGGAGCGCCACCCCAAGGTCTTCAACGGCCTGTTCGTCGCGATGACCCGCGCCGGCGAGACCGGCGGGATGCTCGAGGACGCCCTGCTGCGCGTCGCCGACCAGCTCGAGGCCGACGACGACCTGCGGCGCAAGGTCAAGAGCGCGATGGCCTACCCGGCGGTGGTGCTGGGCTTCTCGATGCTGGTGCTCATAGCCCTGATCGTCTTCATCGTCCCCGTGTTCGTGGGCGTCTTCGAGGAGTTCGACAGTGAGCTCCCGGCCATCACCAAGTTCACGGTGTTCCTCTCCGAGACCATGACCAAGCTCTGGTACGTATGGATCGCCGGCGGTGTCGGGGGTGTGATCGCCTTCCAGAAGTGGCGCAAGAGCACGTGGGGCCGGCCGCAGTGGGACAGGTTGCGCCTGCGCATCCCCTTCAAGATCGGTGACATCGTCCAGAAGGTGTCCCTGGCGCGCTGGTCGCGCACATTCAGCGCGCTGACCTCCGCCGGCGTGCCGGTCCTCGAGGCCATCGAGATCACGGGCAAGACGGCGGGCAACACCCTCGTGGAACGCGCCATGGACGACGTGACCGCCTCAGTGAAGCGCGGCGGCACCATCGCCGGCCCCCTGGGGTCCATCCCTGTCTTCCCCGCGATGGTCACC
>JAHWKP010000066.1 GCA_019347775.1 Actinomycetota bacterium
GACGGCGGCCGCCTCGAGGTCGCGCGCCTGGCGCTGCTCCCGAGCGCCGCGTCGCTCCCGCCCCCGCCTCCGCCGCCCGCCGCGCCCCGCCGCGCGGAGGACGACACGCAATGGCGCCCCACCGTCGACGAGGACATGATCGATCCGTTCCTCGAGGAGTGTCAGGAACGGCTCGAGGGCCTCGGCCAGAAGCTCGTCGAGCTCGTGGGTGAGGTTGTCCGGGGCGGGCGGCCGCGCTTCTCCCACGCGCGCCAGGGCAGCGATGCGCCGGGTTTCGGGCGTGTCGGGAATGCGGGCGAGCAATGCGAGCGCCTCCTGGCGAGAAGCCTCGTCGCCCCGCCCGACTAGCAACTCGGCCAGTGCCGGGATCGCCCCGGCGTGGTCGGGGTCGAGTTGGAGGGCGCGCCGCAGCGACTCCTCATCACCCTTCTGGGTGAGGCGGTCGGCCTCGCTCAGCGGTGGAGAAAGTCGGTCCACGAAGGCTCGCACCTGCTGTTCCGGCACGGCTCCGAGGAAGTGGTCGACGACCTGGCGATCGCGTAGGCCGTACACCGCCGGAATCGACTGGACCCGGAAGGCAGCCGATATCTCCGGGTTCGCATCGACATCGACCTTCGCCAGCTCCACTTGGCCATCCGACTCCGCCACCACCTTTTCCAGCATCGGCCCGAGGGTCCGACAAGGTCCGCACCACTCGGCCCAGAGATCGACGATCACCGGGACGTCAACCGATCGGTCGAGGACCGCGGTCTCAAATGTGGCGTCAGTGACGTCGGCCATCGCTCCTGACGGTACCCGCACAGCTTTGGCAGTACGCAGCTCCGATTGTCTTTAGGATCGGCCTATGGCGAAGGAACAGCAAGCCAGCCGCGCTGTACTGCGCTCGGTGGACCCGGGCAATAGCGCCATGTGCGCCCACTGCGGAGCCCCGGTGAAGTTCGTGGCCCGGGCTCAGAAGAAGCAGGTGATCGCCAACGTCTACGTCAAGGGCAGCTGGGATCGCGTCGAGCACTTCCACGACGACTGCTACGAGGAAGCCAACGAACCCTTCGGCCCTATAGGCGAATAGCCCCGCGGACGCGGGCGAGCGCGGATTCTGCCTCCTCGACGAAGCGACGCACCAGGTCGCCGGCGGGGATTAGGTCTTTGATGGCGCCGGTGCCTTGGCCTGCGGGGTAGCACTCCCGCTCGATATCGATGTCCGGAGTGGATTCGTCGCCACCCAGGTGGAAGGCACCATCGGACGTGGCCTGAAGCACCTGGGCCGGGAACGGCTGAAGGTTCTCGGGGTGCCGCTCGAACTGATCGGTATAGGAGTTCCGAACGGCCCGTAGCGTCTTGCCCGTGTAGGCCCGCGTGACAACGGTGCCGTCCTCACCCGTGGCGATGAGACGCTCTTTGTAGCCCGGCACCGCTCTGGCCTCCGGGGTGGCGATGAATCGGGTGCCGACCCACACTCCGACTGCGCCGAGACACAGTGCCGCGGCCAGGCCTCTTCCGTCGAAGATCCCGCCGGCCGCCACGACCGGCACCCGGGTTCCTACAGCGTCGACCATCTGGGGCACGAGCGGGAGGGTCGCCACCTGCCCGGTGTGGCCTCCGGCTTCGGTGCCCTGGGCCACCACGAGGTCGCAGCCGGCATCCACGGCCCGGATGGCGTGGCTCACCTTGCCGCACATGCTTACGACGAGCACCCCATTCTCGTGGCACATCCGTACGACCTCGGTGGGAACGCCCAGGCCGGCCACGAACACCGATGCGCCTTCGTCGATGAGGGCCTGCACGCGCGGCGTCATGTCTCCGGGCATGGCGGTCAGTAGGTCGACGCCGAAGGGACGGTCGGTGATCCGGCGTACCGCCCGCATCTCTTCGACCATCTGGTCGTGGGGCATGGTCGACGCGCCCAGGCACCCAAACCCCCCGGCCTCGGAGACCGCGGCCACCAGCGCTGAGTACGAAACACCCCCCATGCCGGCCAGCATCACCGGGTGCTCAATTCCGAGCATGTCCGTCAGGGGGGTCCGCATGTTCACACAATAAGAGTGGTGAGGCGGATTGCTCTGTTCCTTGGCGCCGTGGTCGGCGTGGGCCTGTGCTTGTCGCTGGCCTTCACGCTTGACCAGCGCGCTCACGCGGACAGGGTGGCCCGCAACGTGGTGCTCCACGACGACCCGATCGGCGGGATGGAACGGGACGAGGTGTCCGAACGGGTCGAGCGGCTCGCCCAGGAAGCACAGGACGCCGCCCTGACCGTGAAGACCGCCGGCGACGGCACAGACGAGACCTACACGATGACCTTCGATGCCGAAGAGATCGAGTTGATGGTCGACGTCCGCCGCACGGTGGATGCGGTGATGCGCACCGGGCGCCAGGCCAACCTGGCGACTCGACTCTTCAGTTGGATGTTGTCGCCCCTCCGGCCGCGGGACGCCGGGGTGGCGGTCAGTGCCGACCACGACTCCATCTACGAGCTGGTGGCAGAGCGGGACACCGGCCGCGAGCCTCCGACAGAACCCACCATCCGCGGTGATGAGCACGGCGTCGAGGTGGTTCCCGGCGAGCCCGGACAGGGGATCGACGCCGCAGACGTGATCTCCGGCCTACCCGCCGCGGCCCGCAGGGGCTTCCCCATGGTCGTCGAGGTCGAGCGCGGGGAGGTGCGGCCGCGTCACAGCCTGAGCCAGGCGCGCGCCACCGCCGAGCGGGCCGAAGCGCTCACCTCCGAGCCCGTCCGCGTGAAAGCGGCCGGCGAGACCCGCACCATCCCGGTGGAGGACATCCGGTCGTGGCTCGATACCTCCAAGGGCTCCGCGGATCTGCGCCCGACGTTCAACGACGCAAAGACCATCGACACGTTGCAGACCGCCTTCGAAGGACTGGGTCGAGAACCGGTCGACGCGACGTTCGCCATCGGAGCCGGCGGGGTGATCCTCCGACCCGGACGTGAAGGCACGAAGTGCTGCGCGGGCGAAGCCGTCGACCTCTTGGAGGCGCAGGTCCTGGATCGCGCCCCCGCTACAGACCTGCCCGATGACATCGGCCCTCTACCGCTAGTCAGCGTCCCGCCGAAGCGCGGGCTCGCCGAAGCGCGGGCTCTCAACATTGGCGAGCAGGTCGGCGGCTTCACCACACAGCACAAGGCCGGAGAGCCCCGCGTACGCAACATCCACCGCATCGCCGACCTGATGCGAGGGGTCGTCATCGAACCCGGGGAAACGATGTCGGTCAACGGAGTAGTCGGGAAGAGGACGGCAGAGCGCGGTTTCGTGCCGGCACCGGTCATTGAGGAGGGGAGCTTCTCTGAGGACGTCGGCGGTGGGATCTCGCAGTTCGCCACCACCCTGTTCAACGCCGCGTTCTTCGCGGGCTTGGAGTTCCCCGAATACCAGAGCCACTCGATTTACATCTCGCGGTATCCCTACGGACGGGAGGCCACGCTGTCCTTCCCGAAGCCCGACCTGAAAATCCGCAACCAGACCGAGTACGGCGTGCTGATCTGGACGAGTTACACCGAGACCTCGATCTCGGTCAGCCTTTGGTCGACCAAGCACATCGACGCCGCCCAAACCGACCAGACGCGGTCTCCGCGGGGGCCGTGCACATTCGTGAGGACGGAGCGCACACGCACCTATCCCGACGGCGGGAAGAGGGTCGATCACGTCAACGCCCTCTACCGCCCAGCCGAAGGCGTGCAATGTTGAGCACATGAAAGTTGCCGTAACCGGCTCACATGGGCTCATTGGCAGCGCGCTGGTCGAATCACTAGGGCGGGACGGGCACGAAGTCGTCCGGGTGCCCCGAGACTCCAAGGGACGGATCGAGACGGACGCCCTGCGAGGCGCAGAGGCGGTAGTTCACCTCGCGGGTGAGAACATCGGGGCGAAGATCCGGTGGGACGACGAGCACAAGCGCAAGGTGCGGCAAAGTCGGGTTGATGGCACGAGGCGCGTGGCCGAGACCCTGGCGCTCATGGACCACAAGCCGAGGGTGCTCGTTTCCGCCTCCGCCGTGGGCTACTACGGCAACCGGGGGGACGAGGTGCTCGACGAGCACGCCGGGCCGGGCGATGGATTCCTCGCCGAGTTGTGCGTTGCGTGGGAAGCGTCGACCGGAGCGGCGGCCGACGCCGGTATCCGGGTGGTCCGCACGCGGTCGGGGTTGGTCCTCACTCCGGACGGGGGCCTGCTGCCGAAGCTGCTACTCCCGGGAAAGCTCGGTGTCGGGGCCCGCCTCGGGTCCGGCCGTCAATGGATGAGCTGGATCACGCTTCATGACGAGGTCCGGGCCATCCGAGCCTGTTTGGAGCAAGAGGCGCTCAGCGGAGCGGTCAATTGCGCCACCCCGAACCCAGTGACGAACAAGACCATGACCAAGACGATCGGTCGCGTGCTCGCACGCCCTGCGGTGCTCGCCGCCCCTGCCTTTGCCCTGCGATTGGCGCTGGGGCGCGAGACCGCCGACGACACGGTGCTCACCAGCCAGCGAGTCGACCCTGCCGCGCTGGGGCGAGTGGGCTTCCAGTTCGACGACCCCGATCTGGAGCCTGCTCTGCGACTGATGCTCGGAAAGTGAACCAGGGGATGGACGCCGACGTCCTCGTTGTCGGGGCGGGGCCGGCCGGCTCGGCGGCCGCGATCACACTGGCCCGCTCCGGCAAGCGGGTCGTTATGGTCGACCGGGCGCACTTCCCGCGGGACAAGTGCTGCGGGGATGGGTTGACCGGTCCTGCCCTCCGCCAACTCACCGATCTCGGAGTACGGCTGGCCGATCTCCCGTCATGGCAGCACGTCGAGCGGTCGGTCTTCGTGTCGCCGTCAGGGCGCGACCTGCCGCTGCGGACAGGCGACGAGCACAAGAAGCTGCTGGCAATAGTCACGCGAGCCGAGCTGGACGCCGTCTTGGTCGATTTGGCCCGAGACGCAGGCGTTCGGGTCATCGAGGGCGCCCGTCTCGACTCGGCGTCGGTAGCCGGTGAGATGGTCACTGCGCATTTCGCGGGCCTCGGGGAGTTGCGGGCGCCGCTCGCCATTGGCGCTGACGGAGCATGGTCACCTCTGCGGCGAGCGCTCGACGACGACGCCCCGGCGCAACAGCACAAGTGGCATGCGGCGCGGGCCTACGTTCGCGGCGTCCGAGGTCCGGGGAGCAGCGAGGCCTTCGTGTGGTTCGACGCCGATGTCCTGCCCGGCTACGCGTGGTCGTTCCCGATGCCGGACGGTCGCGCCAACGTCGGTGTCGGCGCCCTCCGGGAAGCTGGCGGGGGCGGCGGCTGGATCGTGCGGCGGTTCGAGCAACTCCTCGCATCTGACAAAGCCGTCGAGAAACTCGGCGCCGATGCCGTCGCCGATTCTCGGACCATGGTGTGGCCGATCCCCACCGACTTCAAGCGCTCGCGACTCCTCGACCGGAGTCATCGCGTCCTGTTCGCCGGCGATGCGGTCGGCGCGACGGACCCCATGACCGGTGAGGGGATTGCCGAGGCTCT
This sequence comes from Actinomycetota bacterium, assembly GCA_019347775.1. Taxonomy (GTDB): domain Bacteria; phylum Actinomycetota; class Acidimicrobiia; order Acidimicrobiales; family JAHWKP01; genus JAHWKP01. The sequence goes on from JAHWKP010000066.1 coordinate 5,486, forward strand.
CCAGACCGGCGAGCTCGCCGGGCGGGCCTCCGCCGCGGGACGACCCCGGTCCTATCTCGCGGCAGCCCGCCGGACTCTCGCCGGCAGACACCGCCGCCGCCAGTTCTGCTCCGACCTCCTACGCAGCCGTTCGCTCGCCACCGCCGGCATTCGCGTTGCGGGAACCAACGACTGGACCGCCGCCCAATTCACCCGCTGGATCTTCGACTGACCAGCGTGACGGTTCCTATGAAAGACCTGCTCCCGCGCGGTGGGGGTTGGGGGTCCCCCACCGCACGCGATGAGCCGTCAGGCGAAGAGCCATCAACGCGGCAAACCCAGCACTCGTTCGCCGATGATGTTGCGTTGGACCTCCGAGGTCCCTCCCCCGATGGTGAGCGCGGTGGAGAAGAGGAAGCCGTAGTGCCAGAGCGCGTCCTCACTGCCGAGCGGGCCTGGACCAGCCAGCATCCCGAACGGCCCGGCCAGGTCCTTCGCGAGTCCCATGAGCCGCTGTCCGTGCTCGTCGGCGAGGGCCTTGGCGACTGAGGACTCAGGGCCGGCAGGTTTGCCGGCCACCCGCATTCCGAGGGCGCGCAACCGCAGAGCCCTCAGGACCTCACCTTCGGCCCAGATCCGCACCAGACGGTCGCGGGCGACGGCGTCGCGCAAACCACCGCCCTCGCGAACTGCCTCTAACAGATCGTCGTGGGTGGGTCCCCGTCCCCACAGGGCTCCTTCGCCCGACAGCGAAACCCTCTCCTGCGCAAGCGTCACCTTGGCGAGCGCCCATCCACCTCCCTCCTCACCAACGAGATGCTCAGGGCCTAACCGCACATCGGTGAGGAACACCTCGTTGAAGGTGTGGGCCCCGGTCATCTCCACGAGCGGCCGTATGTCGACACCGGGAGCATCCATCGGGCAGATGAAGTACGAGATGCCGGCCGGTCCCTTTGTGTCGGTCTCCGTGCGAGCAAGGAGGATGCCGAACCGGGCGGTGTGCGCGAGCGAGGTCCAGACTTTCTGGCCATTGACGATGTAGTCGTCGCCGTCCCGGAGCGCGGTGGTGCGCAGCGCGGCTAGGTCCGAGCCTGCTTCGGGCTCGCTGAAGAGCTGGCACCACAGCTCCTCACCCGCCAGCATCGGGAACAAATAGCGCTCCTGCTGCGCGGGCGTGCCGGCATGCAGCAGCGTCGGACCGGCCCACCCCGTTCCGATCGGGTTGGCCGGCCGCCGCACCCCGGCCTCGCGCAACTCCTCGTCGATGATCAGTTGGTGGATGGGATCGGCCGCCAGGCCCCACGGCGGAGGCCAGTGCGGCGCGACGTATCCGGCCTCCGCCAGGTCTCGGCCCGACGGACGGGGATGGGCATTCAGCCACTCGCGAACCTTCAACCGCCGAGGATCGTCTGCCGGGGCGACTTCGATGCGCACGGGAGGGCAAGCTATCGGGCCAATGAGCGGATGGAATTGGGCCGATATCTGGGAAACCGTGGCCGAGACCCGCCCCGACGCCCCGGCACAGGTACATGGCAACCGACGGGTCACGTGGGCCGAGCTGGACCGGCGAGCCGACGGGGTGGCGCAGGCCCTCCTCGACCTCGAGCTCTCCGCCCAGGACAAGGTCGCCCAGTACCTCTACAACTGCCCCGAATATCTGGAGTCGGTGTTCGGCACCGTCAAAGCAGGCCTGGTTCCGGTCAACACCAACTACCGCTACGAGCTCGACGAGCTGGTTTACCTGTGGGACAACGCCGACGCCGTCGCCGTGGTGTTCCACGAGTCCTTCACCGAGAAGGTCGACGCCGTGCGTTCCCGTCTGCCGAAGGTCCGCGGCTGGTTCCGGGTGACCGACGAGCCCTCCGCCGACGATGACGCTTGCCCGGACTGGGCCGTGCCATACGAGGAGGCAGCCACCTCCGCGGCCGCCCGGACGGCGCCGCCCTGGTCTCGCAGCGGCGATGACCTGTTCCTGCTCTACACGGGCGGCACGACCGGCATGCCGAAGGGCGTCATGTGGCGCCAAGACGACCTTTTCTCGATCCTCAACGGCGCAAGCCTTGTCCGCCACCCCACCGATGCAGGCCTCGAGGGCATCAGAGCGAACCTCGCGGCCGTGGACGCCGGCGCGGTCGGGCTCCCTGCCTGTCCGTTGATGCACGGAACCGGCGCCCTGACCGCGCTGTCGGTGATGAATGGTGGGGGCTGCGTCGTGACGTTGGAGCCGCGCAGCCTCGACGTCGAGAAGCTGCTGGACGCGATCTCCACCCACCGGGTCCAGCACCTGGCCATCGTGGGCGACGCTTTCGCGAAGCCCATCCTGGCAATGCTCGACGACAATCCCGGACGCTGGGACATCTCCAGCCTGATTCTGATCGTCTCGTCCGGCGTGATGTGGAGCGAAGATGTGAAAGCTGGCCTCCTGCGCCATCACCCAGGAATGCTGCTGGCCGATACGTTTGCCTCCTCGGAGGCGCTGGGCATGGGGACTTCTGTGTCCAGCGCCGCGGGAACTGCAACTACGGCCCGGTTCACGCTGGGCGAGGACGCCCGGGTGATCCGCCCCGACGGCACGTCCGTGGAGCCCGGATCGGATGAGATAGGGATGGTGGCCGTAAGGGGCCGCACCCCGATCGGGTACTACAAGGATCCCGAGAAGTCCGCGAAGATCTTCGTGGAGATCGACGGCAAACGCTACGTCGTCCCCGGCGACTACGGCCGCTACGAGGACGACGGCACCGTGACCCTGCTCGGCCGCGGCTCGACGTGCATCAACACCGGCGGCGAGAAGGTGTTCCCCGAGGAGGTCGAGGTCGCGCTCAAGTCGCATCCGTCAGTGACGGACGCCTTGGCCGTGGGTATCCCCGACCCGAGATTCGGCGAATCCGTCTGTGCAGTCGTCGAGCCTGTTCCGGGAATGGCAGTTGCACAAGACGAAGTCATCGCTCATGTCAAGGGGCGCCTGGCCGCTTACAAGGCACCTCGACACGTCGTCGTAGTCCCGTCGATCGAACGAGCCGCCAACGGTAAGGCCGATTACAAACGTTGGAAAGCCGAGGCCGCGGCCCGAGTTACCGCGACCGGCACATCCGCTTGACCTCCCCGAGTTCAGCCCGGACTCTTCGGTACCACCTGCGGCGCGTCTTCGCACAGTTTCTCCTCGTTCTGGTACTGGCAGCGCTCGTCGCGACGGCTTCGATCGTCGGTAGCGCCCGCACGATCACCGATCTGATCGAAAGGAACGAGCCTCTCTTGGAAGCCAACTCCCTCACGCTTCAGTACCTCACGGACGCGCAGACG
>JAHWKP010000067.1 GCA_019347775.1 Actinomycetota bacterium
TTCCAAGCTGCGCGGCGAGCTGGGGTGGCAGCCCCGCTTCACGGACTTCGGTGAAGGGCTGGCGGCGACCGTCGGTTGGTACCGCGACAACGAGGACTGGTGGAAGCCGCTCAAGGCCGAAACCGAAGCCAAGTACAAGACCCTGGGAAGGTGAACGCAACATGAAGGGCATCGTCCTGGCGGGAGGCTCCGGCACGAGGCTTTATCCGATCACCAAGACGGTCAGCAAGCAGCTCATCCCGATCTACGACAAGCCGATGATCTACTACCCGCTGTCGACCTTGATGAGCGCGGGAATCCGCGACATCCTCATCATCTCGACACCGGAGGATCTTCCGCGTTTCGAGCAACTGCTCGGCAGCGGCGAGCAGATCGGTTGCGACTTCACCTACAAGGTCCAGGAGTCCCCGCGCGGGCTGGCAGACGCTTACGTGATCGGCGACAACTTCATCGGCAACGACAAGGTCGCCATGATTCTCGGCGACAACATCTTCTACGGCTCGCAGATGGACCAGCAGCTGGAGAGCTACGTCGACGTGGACGGCGGGGTCGGGTTCGCGGCACAGGTCAAGGACCCGGAGCGCTACGGCGTCTACGAGTTCGACTCGGACATGAAGGTGCTGTCCATCGAAGAGAAGCCGGCCAAGCCACGTTCCAATTACGCCAACGCCGGCCTGTACTTCTCCGACAACGACGTTGTCGAGATCGCCAAGGCCGTCGAGCCCAGCGAGCGGGGCGAGATCGAGATCACTTCCGTGCTTGAGGCTTACCGTCAAAAGGGCAAGCTCAAGGTGTGCCTGCTGGACCGCGGCACGGCGTGGCTCGACACCGGAACTTTCGAGAGCATGAACAGCGCCTCGCAGTTCGTCCAGGTGATCGAAGAGCGCCAGGGCATCAAGATCGGGTGCATCGAAGAAGTCGCCTACCGCCGCGGCTTCATCGATGCCGAGCAGCTCGAGTCTCTGGCAGAAGGCCTTACCAAGTCCGGCTACGGCCGCCACCTGCTGAGCGTCCTGGAGGAGGCTCAGCCGCCCGCACGTCGCCCATGAAGGTTGTAATCACCGGGGCTGGAGGCCAGCTCGGCACGGATCTGATCGCGGCAATGCAGGGTTGGGATGTCGTCGCCTTGGCGCGGGACCAGATGGATGTGGCCGACCGTGAACAGGTCCTCCAGGCGGTGACGACGGTCGAGCCCGACGCCATCGTGCACGCCGGGGCGTGGACCGCAGTCGACGCCTGCGAGTCTGATCCCGACCGCGCCTTCCGATCCAACGCGCTCGGATCCCGCCACGTGGCGGAGGCGGCCCGACTGGTCGGTGCGCACGTTCTGTACGTCTCGACTGACTACGTCTTTGATGGCACCGCGACAACGCCGTACACCGAGTGGGACGAGCCGAATCCGCAGTCCGTCTATGCCCGCTCGAAGCTGGCGGGGGAGCACGAGGTGCTGGCTCAGCTTCCCGCGGCCGCGGTCGTGCGGACCGGCTGGGTGTGTGGAGTGCACGGCAACAACTTGGTCAAGACGATCCTCCGATTGGCCTCGGAGCATGAGCGGCTGACCTTCGTCAACGACCAGCAGGAGTGCCCGACGTTCACCGAGGACCTCGCGGGGATGATTCGCCGGTTGGTCGTATCTCGCCTTCCCGGCGTCTTCCATGTGACAAATCAGGGTCCGACGACCCCATTCGAGTTCGCCCGGTCCGTGCTGGCCGCATCGGGCCAGGACCCTGAGCGAGTGTCTCCGGTGACGACCGCGGAGTTGCGCAGGCCCGCGCCCCGCCCCGCGTACGCCGTGCTCGACAACGCCGCGCTGCGCCTGCAGGGGATCCCCCTCCTGGAACACTGGAGCGTGCCCCTGGAGCGGACGGTGAAAGAGTTGACCTCATGAGCAAGTGTGCAGTCATCGGCGGCGGCTACGTGGGACTGGCCACGGCCGTGACGCTCACCCATCTCGGCCACGAAGTCACGGTCGCCGAGATCGACCCCGAGCGTCTGGAGACCCTGCGCGCCGGCCGCTCCCCGATTCTCGAGGCGGGCCTCGAAGAACGCATCGCCCAGGGGTTGGAGGAGGGAGTCCTGAGCTTCGTGTCCAAGTCGACCGAAGCGGCCCCAGAGGCGGACTTCGTGTTTCTTTGCGTCCAGACACCGATGGGATCCAGAGGCCGGGCTGACCTGTCCTATCTGGAGCAGGCGGCGGCCGAGATAGCGCCGGTGCTGGCGCAGGAGGCCATCGTTGTCACCAAGTCGACCGTTCCGGTCGGCTCCAGCCGGGTCGTAGAGCGGGTGATCCGCCGAGAAGACGTGAAGGTGGTGTCGAGCCCGGAGTTCCTTCAGGAGGGAAGCGCCGTCCACGACAGCCTGCATCCCACTCGAATAGTGCTGGGCTGCGACGACCAGACGGCCGTCGCCAAGGTCGCGGCCTTACTAGAGCCCCTGAACGCGCCGATCATCGTCACCAACTCGCCCTCGGCCGAGACCATCAAGTACGCCGCCAACTCCTTCCTGGCCACGAAGATCTCCTTCATCAACGCGGTCGCCGCGGTGTGCGAGGGAATCGGCGCCAACGTCGACGACGTCATGCTGGGCATCGGCTACGACCCCCGCATCGGCGTCGAGTTCCTCCGCCCCGGTCCGGGATTCGGTGGTTCATGCCTCCCTAAAGATTTGGGCGCGATTAAGGCTTCGGCGGAGGACGCGGGGTATCGGTTCGAGTTGCTCGACGCGGTGGAGAAGGTCAACGACCAGCAGCTCGACCGGATCGTCAACAAGATCGCCCGCCACGCTCGACCGCTCAACGGTTCGATCGTGGCCGTCTGGGGTCTGACCTTCAAGGCCCGTACGGCCGACCTCCGTGACTCGCCCGCCATCGAGATCGCCCGGCGCTTGCGCGAGCGCAACGCCAAGGTGGTCGCCTACGACCCCACGGTCACCGGCCCGGCGCCGGAGTTGGAGGGAATCGAAATCGTGACTGATCCCTATGCGGCCACGATCGGGGCGTCGGCGCTGGCGATCCTCACCGAGTGGGACGAGTTCCGCTGGCTCGACTTCGAGAAGGTCGAATCCGGCATGAAGCATGCCGCCATCGTCGACGCCCGGAACCTGCTCGACCCCGCCCCGCTGCGCCGCCTGGGCTTCGAGTACGAAGGCTTGGGCCGCTGACGGACTCCGCACCGGGCGACCAGCGGCCGTCCGTAGCGGCGGTAATCGTCAACTACAACGCCGGCGAGCATCTTTCGGCCTGCGTGGCGAGCCTCGAGGCGACTGGTATCGGGACGATCGTCGTTGCCGACAACGCTTCCGACGACGGTTCGGTGGAACTCATGCGGGAACGTCACCCACAAGCGCAGGTCCTCAGCACCGGAGCCAACCTCGGCTACGGCGGCGCGGTCAACGCGGGTGCGGCGATGGTCACATCCGAATATCTGCTCGCCTGCAACCCCGACACGATGTTCGATCGGGAAGCACCCGCCCGCCTGATCGATGCCCTCGAGTCCGAGCCTTCGGCGGCAGCGGCTGGTCCCCGGGTGGACACTGGCTCGGGGGAGGTCTACCCATCGGCCCGCACGTTCCCGTCCGTCACTGATTCCATCGGCCACGGATTCTTGGGCCTCGTCTGGCGCGACAACCCCTGGAGCCGCCGCTATCTCATGGCGGGCCGGTCGCTCGAGCGCACCCAGACCGTGGACTGGATCTCGGGCTCCTGCATGATGCTGCGGCGCTCAGCCTTCGACGCCGTGTCCGGGTTCGACGAGTCCTTCTTTATGTACGCCGAGGACGTCGACCTGTGCCGCCGGCTCGCGGTCGCGGGATGGTCGACGCTCTACGTCCCGACCGCGCGCGTCGTGCATGTCCAGGGCGTCTCGTCGGCCCGCCACCCCTATCGCATGATCGCGGCGCACCATCGGTCCCTCCTGCGATTCGCCTCCCTGACGGCCCGGGATCGTCGAGACCGCGCCTTATTGCCGCTCGTGGCCCTCGGCCTGGGCACGAGAGCGGCGCTGCTGGCGCTGGGGCGGCTCCTTAGCCGCCGTCGCGCCATATAGGGTCGCCGGTTCATATGGGCAAGGCATCCAGCGGCAAGAAGGTGGCGCGGGCAGCCGCGACCGGCGGAGGCGCACGCACCAGCCGAGGCGGCACCGCGGGGCCGTGGAAGTGGTACGTGGTGATCGCGCTGGTCGCCGCGCTCGGCGTCGTACTCCTCATCGCCAGCCGGTCCGAGCGACAAGAGGAGATCTCCGCCATCGGCCCGCCCCGCCCGGGCGACCACTGGCACGTGGCCTACGGCATCCATGTCTGCGGTGCGTTCCAGCCCGCCCTGCAAGAGGAACGCGACCCTCAGGGCATCCACACTCACACCGCCGAAGGCGGGGGCGACGGGATCATCCACATCCACCCCTTCACCACCCAGGCGTCGGGCGAGAACGCCACCCTGGGCAAGTTCGCCGACGCCGCCGGACTCGGCCTAGAGGACGGAAGCCTGACTCTGCCCGACGGCGACGTCTACGAGGACGGCGAAGAGTGCCACGGCCAGGAATCGGTCTTGCGGGTGAAATACGACGACGAGATCTTCACCGAGAACCTCAGGGACATCAACTTCACCGCAGATCGCGGTCAGCTCACCATCTTCTTCGGTCCGCCCGACGCAGAGATCCCGCCGCCGCCGTCAGCGCCGAACCTCGACAACCTAAGCGACGTGCCGCCGGAGGAACAGCAGAACGCCCCGATCCAGATTCCATCGGAGCCAGAAGGCAGCCCGCCGCCAGCCGAGGGCGAGCCTCCACCGCCTGAAGGTGAGCCGGAACCGGAGGAGAACACCGAGCCGACCGGGACAGAACCAACCGCGGCACCGTGACCAGGGGCGGGGCGTGACGCCGCCGCCGGCTGTGGTGCTAGTCGGAGGCGAAGGCACGCGGCTCCGACCGCTGACGCTGCACACTCCGAAGCAGATGCTGCCGGTCGCCGGCATCCCGCTGTTGAGGCGGGTCCTAGAGCCGCTTGAGGCCGCGGGAATAGACGAAGTCGTTCTCTCCTCCGGCTACCGCGCCGAGGCCTTCGACGGCCTGGACCTCTCGCCCTTCCGGGTCACCCACGCGGTGGAGACGCACCCTCTTGGTAGCGGGGGAGGACTGGCCAATGCCCTGCGCACCGCCGAGATTTCCGGGACTTTCGTCGCCCTGAACGGCGACGTGATCGGCAACGTCGACGTGGCGTCGATGTTGCAGTTCCACCGAGACAGTGGGGCGCGGGCGACGATCCTGGTCAAGGCCGTCCCCGATCCGGCCGAGTTCGGGGTGGCGGTCGTGGCCGCCGACGGTACGGTCGAGCGCTTCGTCGAGAAACCGCCACCACCAGCGCCTTCGGATCTGGTCAACGCCGGAGTCTGGATCCTGGACAGCTCCATCCTCTCGGGCGTGGCAGCGTCAGCGCCCTGCAGCATCGAGCGCGAGATCTTCCCTGACCTCGCCCAGGCGGGAGAACTACGGGCCTTCCGCCACGAGGGCTGGTGGCACGACGTCGGTCGGCTCGATCGGTACCTCGCCGCCACGTTCCAGTGCGTGGACGCGGGCCAAGTGCCGGCCGAGTGGCAACTCTCCAGCGGTGTACTCACCGCTCCGGACGCCCAGGTCGATCCCTCCGCGCGCTTGATCCGGTCGGTAATAGGACCCCGGTCAAAGGTGAAGGCCGGCGCATTGGTGGCCGACTCGGTCCTCCTGGACGGTGCGACCGTAGGCCCGGACGCTGAAGTCCGGGGTTCGATCGTGGGGCCCGGGTGGTCGGTGGGCGAAGCTGAGGTTGTGGTGGACGCCATCTGCGCTGATCCGGAGGGAGGCTCGGAGTGAAGTGTCTGGTCACCGGCGGCGCCGGGTTCATCGGCTCCACGCTCGTCGATCGTCTTCTTGCGGAGGATCATGAGGTCGAGGTAATCGACGACCTTTCCGCCGGCTCTCTTGCCAACCTGGCATCGGCGCGCACGGAGGGCGGAAAGCGCTTTCGGTTCCACCAAGCCGACATCCGCGCCGCCGACGTGGTCGATGTGATCGGCCGGATCCAGCCCGAAGTCGTATTCCACCTGGCGGCCCAGGCCGACGTGCGGGTCTCCGTGGCCAGACCCGTGTTCGACGCCGAGGTCAACATCATCGGCAGCCTCAACGTGCTCGAGGGGGCTCGCGCCGGGGGCACCACCAAGGTCGTGTTCGCCTCGAGCGGGGGCACGATCTACGGCGATCCGCCGGCCAAGGCCCTGCCGCTGAAGGAGAGCCAGCCCCAGGTTCCGTTGTCGCCCTATGGCGTGGCCAAGAAGACGATCGGCGATTACCTCCGCGCCTACCGGGACCTCCACGACCTGGAATTCACCGCCTTAGCGCTGGCGAACGTCTACGGGCCCCGCCAAGATCCACACGGTGAGGCTGGAGTCGTTGCCATCTTCGCTGAGAAGCTCCTGGCCGGCGAAACGTGTGTGATCTTCGGTGACGGCGAGCAGACGCGCGACTTCGTGTTCGTCGACGACGTGGTCGACGCCTTCGCCCGCGCCGTCGACCGGGCCGGCGGACTCCTGCTCAACATCGGAACCGCGGTCGAGACGTCGGTCAACGAGCTCTATGCCGCGATGGCGTCGGCTGCCGGCAGCACGGCGAAGCCCGAGCGGCAGCCCGCCCGTCCGGGCGAGCTGGCCCGCCCCGCCCTGGATCCGGCCCGCGCCGCCATCCATCTCGGATGGAAACCCTGGACATCGATGGAAGACGGACTGGCCGCGGTCATGCGGTGGTGCCGTGACCGCGACGCCGAGTCAGGTCCCCGTTAGCCGTGCGGTCTGACTGGCGGACCGCGGTGGCGGCGATGAGGGTCGCCTCGCTCGTCGCCATTGCGACGTTGGCGGCCGTGACGATCCCAACCACCGCTGTGAGCCAGGAAAGCGGCGACCCCGCGAACGGACGAGAGGTCTTCTCCGCCAACTGCGCGATGTGTCATGGCAGCGACGCAGCCGGGATGATGGGCATGCATCCGTCGCTGCGCGGCGCGATCGAGCGCCTGTCGCGTGAGGGTGTCGAGGTCGCCATCCGCCAGGGCCGTCGCACCCAGCCACCGATGCCGGCATGGGAAGGCCGACTCAGCAATGACGAGATCGACAATGTCATCGCCTACATCGCGACACTGCCCGACGGTCCCCGCAACTTCGGTGCCGACGGACGCAGCGGGATGATGATGGGCGGCGACGGCGACGGCATGAGGATGCCGGTCATCGCCCTCGTCGTCGTGCTCGCGGCCGCGGCCGCCGGACTCGTCGCCTGGACGGCGACACGCCGCGATCTGTCGCCGCTGCGCGTGCTCGACCGGCGCTACGCGGCCGGCGAACTGTCCCGAGAGGAGTACCTGCAGCGTCGCGCCGACCTACGGCGGGACGGACCGGGGTAGACCGCATTCCGATCGAGGAGGCAGACCTGGCGCTTGCGCAGGCCGCGAGACAGGGCCGGTGAGCGCGCTGTGGGACGCGGCCAGCACTGCCGCGGGCCTGCTCTGGCGGGCGGCCTGGGCGCTCGCACTCGGCTACGCCGTGTCATCGGTCATCCAGGTATTCGTCTCCCGGAGGCAAGCAGCCAAGCATCTCGGCGAAGGCGCACCTCCCCAGCTCGGACTCGCGATGCTCCTTGGCTTCGCCTCGTCGTCATGCTCGTTCGCGGCCCTGTCCGCTACCCGCAGCCTGTTCACGAAGGGGGCCGCGGTCACCAGCGCACTGGCGTTCATGTTCGCCTCGACGAACCTGGCGATCGAGGTTGCCGCCCTGGCGTTCATCTTCCTTGGCTGGCAGTACGCGGTGGCGCTGTTCGTCGGGGCGCCGATCATCGTTGCCGCCATGGCTGTGACCGTGCGCCTCACCCTTCCGGAGGGTCTCGCTGATCAAGCGCTCGAGCGCGCCCGAGACGTGGAGGGCCGCGGCATGGACCACGCTGAAGGGCTTCCCACCAAGCTACGGGAGCGCCTTCAGGACCGGCGGACGTGGGGACGAGTCGGTGACGCGTACATCGCCGAGTGGCGGATGGTATGGAAAGAGCTGCTCGTCGGCTTCGCCATCGCCGGCGCCATCGCCGCTCTCGTGCCCGACCGCGTCTTCGAAGCGCTCTTCCCGCAGGGCGACACCCCATGGCTCGTTCCGCTCCAAGCTCTGGTCGCTCCCGTGCTCGCGGTCGCCACCTTCATCGGCTCGATGGGCAACGGGCCGCTTGCGGCCATTCTCGCCGAGCAGGGGATCGTCTTTGGCGCCATCATGACCTTCCTCTATGCGGACTTCGTCGTCCCGCCGGCGCTGAAGATCAACGCCAACTACTACGGCTGGCGGTTCGCGGCCTACCTGGCGGGAGTGTTCACCGTGGCTGCGATCGTCACCGGTGTCGTCGTACACGGCCTTTTCGCCGTTGTCGGCGCGCTGCCTACCGGCGCTCGCAGCATTGAAGAGCTCTCAGCGTTCAGGGTCGACTACACGCTCTTCCTCAACCTCGCCGCCGCGGCCGTGGCGTCGAGCGTAAAGCAGATCGCGGCATGGGTCGCGACGAACGTCGCCGCCGTGGCGGCGGCTGTCGTCCACTCGGCGCAGGTCGTCGTCATGATCGCCAAGTGGGTGGCGCTCGGCGTCGTCGCCATGGCGCAGGCAGCGATCGTCGCTGCTGCCTGGGTGATCTCGATGGGTCCGATCGCTCTCGTGGTTGTCGCCATCGCCGGTCTGGCGGCAGCGTTC
>JAHWKP010000068.1 GCA_019347775.1 Actinomycetota bacterium
CGGCCTGAAGATCGGACTGCGCCGCCCTGAGATAGGTCGCGGCCAGCGCGGACTCCAAGTTGCGGACAACCCGGACGACCGACAGGAACTCCGTGGCCTCCGCCAGACCGGGCTCTACGAGCGCTTGCCGCGCCGCCGTATTGGGACTCGTGACCGGCTCGTGATCCTCGGCATCGAGGATGCCGTTGATCGTCTCGAGGACTTGGTTGTGCTGGTCGTGAGCCACCTGCAGGAACTCCGAAAGGGCGGCAGGCACTTGGCCGAGCTTGCCGTTGACGGCGGCGTCGAGAGAGGACCGATAGCTCTCGACCGCAAGCACCTCCAGGCCCGCCGCGAATTCGACGAAATCGAGGTCTGTCTCGGATGGCCGCCCGCCATCCGGCGGGTCGGCCGATTCGGCGTCGTTGCCTTCAGTGCACGCACCCACGGCAGTGGCAGCTGCCACCAAACCTGCCCCGGCAAGGAACCTGCGGCGGTCGAACGTCACGCGTTCTGCTCCGCGCCGTCGGGCGAAACCCCGACCGCGCCAGATTCGAGTCCCACCGCGCGGGTGGCCGGCTCGATCGCATCGGGCGTAGCCACGCTGCCAGCCGCCGCCGGGAGCTGGGCCGGGTTCACCGGCAGGCCGATCAATTCCGGGGATCCGCCTGACAGGAGCGCGGCCATGACTCGGTGAATTGCGGCGTGTTGGCTCTCGACACCCATCACCGATGCCATCAGCTGTCTCGCCACCGGATCGTCGAGTTGGGCGGTGTTCTCCAAGTAGGTGTGAGTGGCGATCGTCTCGAGCTGCTCGGCCAAACGGACCGCTCCCAAGGCGCTGGTCGTGCCTGCGAGCGCCTCGTCGGCAATCTCCTGAACGCCCGGATGAGGTCTGCCCTGTTCGGCGCCGCCGAGAGCGGTAGTCCGGGCCCTGAAGGCGGCCGCGTGCTCTCCGTGCTGGTTCCTCGTGGTCTCGAGGAAGCTGAGCAGGAACTTGTTCCCGTTACTGACCGCGTCGAGCTCGACGATGCGTTGATAGGCCGCCGTCTTCGCCAACTCCAGGGCCGAGGCGGTCTGCAGGATCTGTATGTCACGTGCCGTGTCGGCGCCAGCCGGCCGTGCCACCAGAGCCGCCACAGCCGTGCCGACCGAGCCGGCGAGCAGCGACCGCCGGCTTAGTAGAGGCAGGCGCATGGAGCCGTAGTCTTGTCCCTGACCCATAGGCGTGCTCACCGAGCCGCTTGCGCCTACGCCATCCCGGAACGGAAGAACCGCAAATGCCCAACCTCGGACCCATGGAGATCCTCGTGGTCCTCGTCGTGGCTCTGATTGTCCTGGGCCCGAAGCGTCTCCCTGAGGCGGGGCGGCAAGTGGGGCGAGCCCTGAGCGAAGTGCGGCGTTGGTCCGAGTCGATGCAAGCCGAGGTCAGGGGCGTTCTCGACGACGACCAGGAGGCGCCGCCCCCCGCTCCGTGGGTATCGCCGATCCCACGCGCCGAAGACCCAGCGGCCGAAGCCCGTGACCCGGATGGACCCGCCGCCGAGGTGCCGCCGCCGGACGATCCCCCTCCGGACTTGCTTCCGCCCGAAACCCCGCCGCCCGCCGGCCCCGACGTCGCAGACCGGTGAGCATCACCCGTCCGAGGCGGAAGTTGAAAGCCCCGCCGCCACCCGGCGGCGAGATGAGCCTTGTAGGGCACCTGACGGAATTGCGCTACCGGCTCATCGTGGCCGCCGTGGCGCTCACGATCGGGGCGACGATCGCCTTCTTCCTGTACGGGCCCATCCTCGACTTCCTGATCGGCCCCTACGAGCGGGTTACGGGTAAGTCAACGCTGTACATCACCGATCCCCTCGAGGGCTTCGCGACTCGTCTCAAGGTGGCGGGCTACGCCGGCTTCGCCCTGGCCCTGCCGGTCGTGCTGTGGCAACTGTGGCGTTTTGTCACGCCTGCCCTGGATCCCAGGGAGAAGCGCTACGCCATTCCCTTCGTCGCCGGGTCGATGGTGCTGTTCGTTCTGGGCGCGGCGATCGCCTTCATGACGCTGCCCCAAGCGCTGGGCTTCCTGGTCGGCATCGGCGGCGACAACCTCGAGACGATCTTCGGTCCGTCGAAGTACCTCGGCCTGGTGACGCTCATGATGATCGCCTTCGGCCTGGCTTTCGAATTCCCGCTGCTGCTGATATTCCTCCAGATGGCGGGGATCATCGAAAGTCGCCAGCTCCGACGCCTGCGGCGCTGGGCGATCGTGCTGATCTTCAGCTTCGTGGCCATCATCACGCCCAGCGGCGATCCCTACTCGCTGTTTGCGCTCGCCCTGCCGATGTACGGCTTCTACGAAGGGGCCGCGCTGGTCGGCAAGATGCTGGGCAAGTAGGCCGAAATGGCCCGAACGGGCTATTCGAGGACCGAACGGGCCATCAAGGAAACCACCCCCGACCCGACGCCTGATTCGAGGGCGCAGTGGGTACCTTCAATAGGTGGCTCTCTCTACGCGCTCGCGGAAGCTCCTGACCACCGCCGGAGCCGCCGTGGGGGCCGTGGCGCTTGTCCTGCCATTGGCCGTTTCCGCACCGCTTTCCAGGGACGGGGGTCCTGAGCAGGTACGGGCCAATCCCATCGCAGCGGAGGCGACAAACCGGTCGGACCCAGCCGCGTTGCCCCCGGAGACCGGCCTCGAGGCGTACGTACCCGCCCAGCCCCGAAGCCCGCAGACTGGTGCCGAGACCTCCGCCCCGGTTGTCTCAGCGCCCGGTCGGGCCACGCCGGCACGTCTCACGGCTGATCACCCGGCTTGTGGCCCCGGGTTGACGCTCGTGGAACTCGATGGCGGTGCCGTGCCGGATTCGTGCGTGCACACCGTCTCCGATCCCGTCCCGACGCGCCCCGCCGGTAAGGGCGCAATCCGCATGGATCCCATCTGCCACGGCAACGGCGTCAACGGCCCCCGCATCCAGTTCCTGTACGTGTATGCGCAGGGTCAGCCGAACCGCGCGGCCGAGTACATACCCCACATGATCAACAGCTGGATCCCCGCCATGGAGGGTGCCTTCCGGTCGACCTCGAAGGACCAGGGGCGTGAAATCGGTATGCGGCCCTACATGCCCGGCTGCGAGATAGAGATCGGCGTAGTGGAACTCCCGGCTGAGGAGGCCGAGCCCGATCGCCCCGGTGCCATGAGGTCGCGCATCGAGCAGGCCGTCCGGGCCGCTGGGTACACCCAGTCCAATCTCAAGTTCCACGCCTGGTTTGACGGCGCCAACCGAGGCGCCTGCGGCGTGGCCCCGGTCCTTCCCGTCCGGGGTGTGGGCGACCACTTCAGCCCGGCCAACCCCAACAACCTGGGCTCGACCCCCGTAGTGAACGTCATGCCCCAGGTGGCAGTGACGTTCAAGCACCCGTTCCCTGTCCCGCCTGGCGTGAACGCGGCCCCCGCCTGTTGGGGTCGTGGAGCGATGGGGGCGGTCACCGAGATCCATGAGCTTCTGCACCTGTTCGGCTCGGTGATGTACTCCGCCCCGAACTCGAACGGCTTGGGTCACTGCCGCGACGAGGTCGACATCATGTGCTACTCCGAGGGAGGCGTACAGACCGAGATCCGGTGCAACGTCGCCGTCGAGCTCCTCGACTGCGGTTCGGACGACTACTTCAACGCCCGGCCGGCCGTGGGTAGCTACCTGTCGACGCACTGGAACACGGCGGATTCGAAGTTCCTCGGAACCGCCCTCGAGGACAACGTCCCCGCAGAGCTGCCCAGGCCCTAGCTCTTTCATCCCTAGCTAGCCAGGCCGCGAACCCACGGCTCGCCTCGTGGCTCGTATAGGTATCCTGAGAGGGTCGGTAGCGGGTGTTGCCGAACAGTTCGGGAGAGAAGCCGTCACGAAGCGCGCGATCAACCGTTCACCTATATAGGGCTGCTCAGTGGCTTGACGAAAATGGGGAAAAGGGACTCAATGAACCAAGTGAACGGCAGGAGCAGCTCCAAGCTGGCCCGCTCCGTCGGGCTACTGGTCGTGCTGGGCCTTCCGCTCGCGGTCGTCTCGCCGCTCAACCCCAGTGGGGTGCCTGCTGAGACCGCCGCCACCGCTCGCGACGCCGCGACTGCTGCTTCAGATGAGGCCGACTCGGCCACGCCCGTCCAAGGACTCGAGGGCTACAGCGCAGCCAAGCCGCGTTCGGCCGGGGATGACTCGTCTGTCGAGGTTCGACACGCCTCTCCCTCCGGCGCGGACCCGGTGACGACCATCGTCAACGACCCCCGCTGCGGAAACGGCTTCACCGCCATCGTCCACGAGGGCCTGGCATCGCACTATTGCGTCCACACCGCCCTCGATCCCCTCGGCGACATCAGTCAACCTGTCGCCCAGTCCGGGGGCACGGCGCCGGTGTGCCAGGGCAACGGCGTCAACGGGCCTCGCATACAGCTCATCTACATGTACGTCGAGGGCCAGCCGAACCGCTCTGCTGAAGTGGTGCCCCGGATTGCCAACGAGTTGGTTCCCCGAATGGAGACGGTGTTCCGCGAGACCTCCAAGCAGCAGGGCCGCGAGATCGGTATGCGGCTGCACATGCCCGATTGCCGTCTCGCGGTTGACACCGTCATGATCGACGCCGAGAACGGTGCTCCCGAGAATCCGGGCGAGATGTCGGCTCGGATCACCAACCACCTCGTGGCCGCTGGATACACCAGCAGCGACCGCAAGTACGTCCTTTGGTTCGATGGCGGCAACAAGGGCGCCTGTGGAATTGCCCCCGCTTACACCCCCATCCTCGAAAGGGGGTACAACCCAACTCCCCTGACGCTCTCGAACATTGGGTGGCAGCAGAAGCAGCTGAACGATTACACGTTCCTCGGCGCCGAGACGGCAATCATCTTCCGGTACGGCATGCCCGTCCTTGGGAACGCCCCGTCGTATGTGCCTGAATGCTGGGGCCAAGGCGGTACGGGAGCGAGAACCGAGATCCACGAGTTGATCCACCTGCTGGGCGCGGTCAATCTCTCCGCACCGCACTCCAACGGATTCGCCCACTGCACCGACGGCCACGACATCATGTGTTACGGCGAGCGCGGCGTGTCCACGGTCCCCCGCTGCGCCACTCCGGTCGAGCAGCTCGACTGTGGTTCGGACGACTACTTCAACGCCCGCCCGTCGGCCGGCAGCTATCTGTCGACTCACTGGAACACCGCCAACTCGAAGTTCCTTGGCGACGCCATCGTCCACGACAACGTCCCGCTGGAGATCCCCCGCCCGTAAGCCCTTGCCGAGGCAATAGCGGCGACGTTTTCGCCCGGGCTTCCTCGAGTTCGGCCAACATGGTCGGGTGACGACCGACCGCGACTACGGGACCGAGGCAGTCGACCGCCTGCCGTTCGGCTCGGCCGAGAAGACCGAGCGCTACGCCACCGAGCGTTACCTCGGCGCCGAGGGCCTGAACTGGTACCGCGCCGACCCTTCGCTCCAGGCGCTGATGCGCCGCCGCCTCACCGACGATGAACTTGCCTGGGCCGAGCCGCGGCTTGACCATCTCGGCGAGCTGTGCGGCGGACCGATCACCCGCCGGGCCGAAGAGACCGATCGCCATCCCCCGCGCTTAGAGCGCTACGACCGCTGGGGTCACGATGTAAGCCGGGTGGTGATGCCCGAGACGGTCAAGGCGACGAGGCGCGATCTCTACGACGCCGGCTTCGAGCGGCCGGACGTGCTGCGCGATGCCCAGTCACGGGGGCTCCGCACCACTCACTTCGTGGCCGCCTCGCAGTATCTGCTCGACCAGGCCGACATCGGCATGATGTGCGCCCTCGGCACGGGGGGCGAGATGGTGGCGCGCCTGGTCGCCGACTATGCGCCGGACGACGTGCGCGACCTGGTGCTCGAGAAGATGACGTCGGGTGAATGGTGGGGATCGACGGCGCAGCTGCTGACCGAGCGCACCGGCGGGACGGACCTGGCCCAGATCGAAACCACCGCTACTCCGGCTGGTGACGCCTGGTTGCTCAACGGTTTCAAGTGGTTCGCGTCCAACGCCGACGGACAGGCGTGGGTGGTGCTCGCCAAGCCGGAGGGAGCGCCCGACGGCATCCGGGGCGTGTGCAGCTTCCTCGTGCTGCAACAGCGCCGCGACGGCAGCCGCAACGGGATTCGCATCCGGCGGCTGAAGGACAAGCTCGGAACCAAGGCGGTGGCCTCGGCCGAGGTCGAGTTGGTCGACGCGGAGGCCTTCCTGCTGGCCCCCACGAACGACACGGGCGAGGCTTCCGGCGGCGACGGGCGGGGCCTGACTCGGATGATGGAGATGACGAACGGGGCGCGGCTCGGTATCGCCATGATGGGGCTGGGTTGCGCGCGCCGGTCCTTCGTCGAAGCGCTCTGTTACTCCCGCGTCCGACCGGCCTTCGGCGCACCGCTGGCCGAGCACCCGCTCATGCGCCGCAAGCTGGTCGAGATGGCCTGCGACGTGGAGGCCGCCAAGCTGCTGGTCTTCGATTCCTATTCGACGTCTGACGCCTCCGGGCCGGCTCCTCGTCTGCGCCTGGGCGCCCCACTGGCCAAGCTCATGGCGGCCCGGCTGGGGATCACGGCCGCTAGTGACGCCATCGAGATCCACGGCGGCAACGGCTATGTCGAGAACTGGCCCGTCGCCCGGATCCTGCGCGACGCCCAGGTCAACACGATCTGGGAGGGCGCCGACAACGTGCTCTGCCTCGACGTGCGGCGCGCCATCGAGCGCGAGGAAGCCCACGTGCCCCTGCTCGAGCGCATGCACAAGGCGATCGCCTCGGGTGGCGGCGAACCCGGATATGCAGCCGTTTCCGACGGTGTGGCCAAGGCCGACTCAGCCGTCACTTCGTGGCTCAAGCTCAACGCCTCGGACCGGGAAGCAGCCGAAGCCCGGCTGTTCCCGCTCTCCCAACTGCTGTCGAGGGCCTACGCCGCCGCCGTGCTGTGGGAGCAGGCGACGTGGGAGGCCGACGTCCTCGGCACCGGTCGTCGGATGGTGGTAGCCGAGCACTGGGCCCAGCGGCGGTTGAACGACGGCGGCCTCCTGGGCGAGATCGAAGACGCCGAGACGAGCGAGATCACCCGCTTCGACGAGATCATGGCCGGCGCCCTGGAGGACGAGCGCTCCCCAGCTGGATCGGCGTAGCATTCCTCGGCGAGTAATACGTAGCCCCATACGGGCAACCGAGAGGAGAACCAACATGAAAAACCCCGTGCTGCGAGCGCTGCTGCTCGGAGCCGCCGTCGGCGGACTCCTTATCGGCGCCACGCCGGCTCAAGCCGCCACCGTGCAGTGGGAGGACGATGCGGGCGACGCCGCCCTCTCAGTGCTGCCATCTGAGGCCTACGACATCACCACCGTCAAGCTCAGCAACGACGGCGGCAACGTCACCTGGGAGGTATCCGTGCCGGAGATGGCGGACGGCACTCCCAGCTTTTCGACCGGGTACACCTTCCGCTTGCTCTTCACCCACGGCGATGTGGGCTTCCGGTTCCAGGTGGCGGAGAACCTGCTGGGCGAACAGGACTTCCGCGTCAGCCTCGCCTCCGGCACGTTGCCGCCGCCCGCTCTCGAGTGCGAGGGGTGCGAGGGCGCCATCGACCGCGAAGCCAAGAAGGTGACGGTCAAGGCTCCGATCGCATCGCTCGACAAGGCGCTGCAGTCGGCTGAAGGCCCGCCTCTCGCCGGAGCCGAGTGGACGGCCCTGTCCGTGGTCGCCTACCGCCCGGCCAGCGCCCCGAACCCGGGCAGCCTCTTGCCCGCCAGCGGGATCCTCTTCACCAACGACACGGCCGCAGCCCCGGAGGGCACCACCCTCGCCTTCTAGAGCCTGGAGTTGAGGCTCAGGATCGAGTTCTCCAGCGACACCAGTCCGGGCGTCCGCGCCCCATGGGCGAATGACATGTCCGAGACGGGCGAGACCGTGAGATAGAGGTTCTGACCTTCGGGAACCTCCACCACCACGCCCGGCAGTTCTATCAACCGGCTCGCGCCCGAAACAGCCGTCGGCTCGCGCAGCGGCATCATGTTGTTCTGGACTATTCGGGTGTCGGCCTGCGACGTGCCGACCGCCAACGCCAGGAACACACGGGTGTCGAGCCCGGAGGTCGTGACTGTCGCGCTCAGATGGGGAATGCCGGCGACGGTGATGGGCCCCTTGGCGACGAGGGTGTTCACCGGCAGTCCGGCGCCACTGGGAATCAGCACGTCGGCGACGGGCAACTCGGTGTCGCTCGACAGGTTACGGCTGGAGACGCATTTCCCGGACTGCGTGGCCACGTAATAGCGGCCCCTGGGCCCGATTCCGGCGCTCTCGTGCTTGAGGCTCTCGCGCAGGAAGTTCCGGGCCACGTCGTCGTATCCGGCGCCCGGGTTACCGGTGATCGCGGCTGCGCAGGGGTCGCCGGCGGCGTGGTTGCCGGGAGGAAGAAGGCTCGGGAGCGCGTGTCCGCCGTTGTATCCGACGAAAATGCTCCGGGCCTTGGCTCGCCACGTCAGGGCTCGGTTGAAGTTGTTGAGGCCCTGGTTGAGGTTGAAGAGGTTGTCCGACGCACCCTGACGGACGAGAACCGGGATGTCGATCTTGACCCCCCGCTCGACGAACGCGACGGGACTGTGCTCGTGGAACTCGGAATCGATGTCGGGCACACCGGCGACGGGTTGCCCGTACACCGTGCCATCCGGCCACTG
>JAHWKP010000069.1 GCA_019347775.1 Actinomycetota bacterium
AACCTCCACGGCCTCATGGGACGCGAGAAAGACCAGGACCGCACGCGTCACCGGCCGACCCAGCGTCGCCTCGAGCACCCGCGCATAGCCCGAGAGCTGCTCTCCGTAACGGGCCACGGCCTCGGCTTGTTCGCGGCGAGCGTCGATGGCGTCGGTCTTCCAGTCGACCAGGACGAGCCCGTCCCCCGTCTCGTACAGCAGGTCTATGTAGCCCTCGACGGTGAGGTCCTCGATGGGCGCTCCCACGTAGAGCTCCCGCCAATACCGGGCCTGCGAAGCCTCGGCGGCGATAGACGAGGCGAGGGCGGCTCGCACCCGGGCTGCGACCTCATCCGCCCGGTGGAGGATGCCCTCCGCCGCAGCTTGGGCGCGAGCCGTGTCGGCCAGTCCCTCGCCGGTGGCGAGATCGATGGTCTGGAGGGTCGAGTGCACGGCCCTCCCCAACGAGGTGCCCCCGCGGCCCCGCTGCCAGGGCTGGCGCTCGGTTGTGTCGTCGGTCGTCTGCTTGAGCTCGGTGGCGGCCCGCACGGCGGACCGGCGCAGCTCGTCTATGGCCGCCTCCCGTGCGGCGGCCCAGGCGCGCCGCTCCGAAGCGAGGTCCTCGGTCGGCGCCGGCGGATCGACCGGGGTGGCGGACAGTGGCAGCTCGGCCGGCAGCCGCGTCCAGAGGTCGGGATGCGCCTGGCAGGACTCCCAGATCGTGGCGGCGTGCGACCACTGCGACTTCTGGGTCGACGTCTCGGCCTTGTGGTGGACGCTCACCACCAGGTGATCCTTGGCCCTGGTCGCCGCCACGTAGAGCAGCCTGATGTCCTCCTCGGCCTCCTCCTGCTTCTCGATCTGATCGAGCGCGTCGAAGCCGGAGGTGAGCTGCTGGGCGTTGAATCTCGCTTCCATTCCACCAGCGCCGTCCCAGAGGATCCGGCCCAACGAAGGGCCGGCGCCCTTGGCGTTGAGTCCAGCGAGGATGCATATCGGGAACTCGAGACCCTTGGCCCCGTGCACCGTAAGGATGCGGACCGCGGGATGGTCTGGCTCCGGCAGGACCGCTTCCTTGATGCGAGCGCCTTCGGCATCCTGGGCATCGGCCCACACGAGAAACTGCCGCAGAGTCGCCCCGCCGGCCCGTTCGAACGAACGGACCTCGTCGATCACGTGGCGCAACCGGCGCCAGCTGTCGCGTGAGCGGGAGTGGGCGAGGGCGAGCTCGAAGAAACCCAGTTCCCGCGCCGCCTTCTCCACCAATCCGGAGACGCCCGCCCAGAACCGTTGCTCCGACAGGCCGGCCAACTTGGTGAGTCCGATGTGGACGGGGTGCTCCGGGGGGATTGCCTCGGGGAGTCGGGCTCCCACCCGCCAGCGGCCACCCGCCTGCGCCCACTCGAGCAGATCCTCGTCGCTGCACCCGAGGATCGGGCTTCGCAGTGCGGCGACCACGGCGACCTCGTCTCCTGCGTCGTCGATGGCACGGAGGCAACTGAGCAGGTCGCGCACTTCCTGCGTGGCCCACACCAGCGAGGCGCTCTCCACGCGATAGGGAATCTTCTCGTCCTCGAAAGCCCGCTCGATGTACTCGAGGGAGGCGCGAGTCGGCAGCAGTACCGCTACGTCGTCGTATCGCGCGTCGCGCGCCACCGACCCTTCTTTGTCGGCCGCAACCGGCCAGGCCGCATGCACTCCACCCGCTCCCACCATGCACTTGATGGCCCATGCGATCTCGTCGGCCTCCCTCTCCCGAATCGCCGGCAGGTTCGACGTGGATGCCTCACCCAGCAGGCGGACGGTGGTGCCCTTTGTGCCGGGCAACGGCTTCCGGGCGGGTACCAGGTTGGTGTACTGCCCGCCGAGGAGCGGACCGATCACGCCATTCACCCACGAGGTGATGCTCGGGACCGACCGGAAGTTCTGGAACAGCGGAATCATGGTTTCGAGCAGGGAGTCGGCGACCGATCGGAACAGGGCCACGTCGGCCCGGCGGAACCGGTAGATCGACTGGCGGGCGTCGCCGACGAAGAAGAGCCGGCCGGGCTCGAGGTCCGGCAGTTGGCCGACGATCACCGTTTCGGCTTGAGTGGCCAGGAGCGCGGCGAGCTCGACCTGTATGGGATCGGTGTCCTGGAACTCGTCGATGAGGATCCGCTGCCAGCGATTCTTGACGCGGGTCCGGACCTCCGGGCGGGTACTGAGCAGCCGCCGGGCCAGTACGAGCAGATCGTGGAACTCCAGCTCGCCGGTGCGGCGCCGTTCGTCTGCGGCCTGCAGCACCTTCGCGGCGATCGCGGCCAGCAGGCGGCGGGTCGAGAGATCGCAGGCCAGAGCCCGGGCCTCGTCCATCGCGGCGATGGCGGCGTCCCGCGCCGAGGTTGCGGCCGCCGACCCGGAAACCCACCGCGCGTTGTTGGTGCGGCCCTTTTTGGCTGACCGGTTGTCGAACAGCGTGCCGAAGCCGGCCAGGAGGGCGGTCTCATCGCGGGCCGAAGCCGACTCGGCCAGCCGGCCCATCGTCATCAGCAGCTGGCAGACCTCGTCGTTGGGGTCGTTGCAATCGGCGGCCGCCTCACCGGCGGCTCGCAGGGCGGAGACCGCTTTGCGGATCGCCGCCGACAGTGCTTCGTCGGCTTCGTCGCCTGGCGCGGGTTGGATGCCCCCGCCCGCAGCGCGGGGATCGAGGCGGTCCCAGTGGTCGTGGAGGATCTCGGCCATCAGCTTCAGACGGCTGGCCTTGAGCCCCACAGCCAGCAGGCGGTACCAACTGGAATGCAGCGTGGGATCGTCGAGCGTCTCGTCGAGCGTCTCGGCCCACCATTCCTCGAAGGCCAGTCCGGACTGAATCTCGTCGCGGACCTCGAAGACCGGCGGCAGCCCGGCTTCGAGCGAATGCTCGGCCAGGATGCGCTGGGCGAACGAGTGCAGCGTGGAAACGGCCGCCTCGTCGACCTCTGCCACGGCTTTCGCAGCCAGCTCACTTCCCTCCTTGGCAGACCGATCGAGCGCCTCACGAATCCGGCTGCGTAGTTCTGCCGCGGCGGCCTCGGTGAAGGTAATCGCTGCCACCAGCCGCATCTCGATCCCCGACTCCACGAGGTTCAGGACCCGGGCCACGAGCTCGGTGGTCTTGCCCGTCCCCGCACCGGCTTCGACGAACAGCGTCTCGTCCAGCCGATCCCGGATCGACTTGCGATGGTGGCGATCGACGGGATGCGCCTGCCGGGCGCTCATGGAGACTCAGCCTCGTCTTCTTCGTCAGGCTCGGCGAGCCTGCGATAAGCCTCCAGGGAAGGGTCCGTGCGGGCCCGTTCCCACCGGCGGTCCCGGTCGATCGGGCAGAGCTTGCGGAAGTCGCAATAACTGCAGTTCTCAAAACCGTAGAACCCGTCCTCGCCGGGTCGGGCCGGGAAGAGCCCCTGTTTTATCCCCTGGGTGATGACCTCGAGCGCCTCGTGGAAGCGCGGCGCGTCACGGTCGAGGTCAACCCCGGCTTCGCGGAACTTCCCCTTCTCGGACACGAACCAATAGCGGGCCCGTACCGGCGTGCTGTCGTCGCCGTGCACCTGACGGGCGGCGCGGGCGTAGATGTGGAGTTGCAGCCTGGTGCCCCGCAACACCGGGTCGTCCTTCAGGCCGGTGAAGGAGTCGGATCCTCCGGTCTTGTAGTCGGTGACGACCAAGCCGCGCTCGTCTCGGTCGACGCGGTCCGCGCTCCCGCTGAAGGGAATCACCTCGCCATTGACCTCGATCTCGACCGGCGGGTTGTCCGTGGCGCTGCGCCCGAACGACAGCTCGGCCGCGATCGGCTCGAGGTGGTCCTTCGCCAGGAACGTCTCCAACTCCCGCTGGATCACCTCGCGGTCGTAGTTCCACAGGAGGCTCTTGCCCGTGACGCCTTTGGCCTCGAAGCGGGCGAAGGCGTCGGCTGCGATCCGTGACGCGGTCTCGAGGCTGCGGGGCTCACCATCCAGAACGGCGCGGATGTAGTCCTCCAGGATCTCGTGCACCAGCAGGCCCTTGTCCCGCGCCGAAATTTGAATGAGGTCCTCCGGGGGCTCGTCGTGGCTCAGGCGCAACGCCTCGCCGAGGAACCAACGGAACGGACAAGCAGCCCAGGTCTCGAGCTTGGTGGCCGAGTGGCGCCTGCGCAGCACCAGGCGCGACGGGTCGATCTTGCCGGAGAAGACAGAGAAGGGGACGGTGCGCTCGCCGGCGGTCGCCGCGTAAGCGGCAGCCGGCCCCTCGTGAGAGATCGGGTGTTGCTCGAGACGGCCACCTTCGCCGTTGACCCACCGGCTCAACTCGGCGACGTCGCGGTCGTGCAGGGAAGCCGGCGCTTCGTGCAGCCCCACCGACGCGAGCCCGGAGGCGAACGACACGACACCGCTGAAACGGGGGTCGCCGTCGGGCGCCGAGAGCTCCGCCAGCTCTTCGAGGCCCGTCCAGCGGCCCACCATCGACGAAGCAGCTGCCAGAAGCCAGCGTGACGGCAGGTGGGGCCGGGCGGAGCGCAGCTCGGATCGCGACCAGGTCAACGTTCGCACCGCGCCGGCCGACGCCAGCGCAGCCTCGAGCGCTGAAGCCTGCCGTTGCTGGCGGGTCTGGCGCGTGTCGAGCGTCCGCGTGCCCGCTGCGGCCGGGACGGAGGCCAGAGCCGAGACCCGGTCGTCCTCCAGGAGAACTCCGGCGCCGTTTCCTGTCGCGGGGACGTAGCCCTCGCTCATCCCGAGCACCCAGACGGCGTCGAGATCGAGCCCGCGTCCTTGGTGCAGCGGCCCGACGAGGAGCCCGTCGCCGAAACGACCGACTCGACCTGCGGGGGACTGGAGTGCCTGTGCAGCCGCGGATCGGAAGGCGGAGATGTCAGCTGTCTGGCCGAGCTCGTCGAGCGCAGCCAGGGACTGCAGGGCCTCGATCACCGCGACGAAAGCGTCCTGCTCGACGTCCGGCCAGGCCGCGTGCTTGAAAGCGCTGCCCAGGTACCGCTCGAGAGTCGTGCAGGCCCATGTGCACCACTCGCTCCACGTGGCGTCGCTGGGGAGACCGACGGTCAGGCGCTCGATGAGTTCGGTGACGAACGTCCGCAGTGCGCCGGCCAACTCGGCGTCGCGTCGCGCCGCGGCTGCCTTCCACTCCTCCCCGCCGTCACCGTTGCCGCCCTGCTCGAACTCGTCGGCGCGCTGCGCCGAGGCGGTGGCGAAGGCTTCGAGACGGGCGTCCCACTGGTCCATTCCGCCGACCACGCCGGCCACTTTCGACACGCGGTCCCACGCCGTGCTCGGCACGAGCCTGCCTTCGGTGTCGAGAATGGGCGCCGCCGCAAGCCAGTCCATTACCTCGTTGCGCCGCAGGTCTCCTTCGGCCATCTCGAGCAGGCCGGCGAGAGCCGCTCCGGCCGGGGTGTCGCTCAGGCGACGGATGCCCGGTCCGTTGAACGGGATCCCCGCCCCGGCCAGTTGCTGATGGACCACCTGTGCGTAAGAGGAGTGCGGGTACAGGACCGCCATCCGGTGCAGCGGGGTGCCCCCGTCGAGTTCGCCGGCGATGCGTCGGATCACCGCCCGGACCTCCTCGTCGGGATCGGGACAGGTGATGACCGCGGTCGCTCCCGCGGCGGGATTGTCCGGAAGGGAATTCGCGATGTCGATCACCGTGGGGGCCGCGGGCTGGCGATCCGACAAAGCGGCGACCATCTCGGCCAGAGCCGGAGGAAGCGGATCGAGCGCGGCGGTGACGACGTGGCCCAGCTCGGAGACGGCTGCTCGGGCCCCGTCCGACTTCAGCGCGGCGAGGGCCGCCTCGGCGAGGTCGGTTTCGTCGTACCAGGCGAGAAGGCGAGCCCGGGCGGCGCCGCAGATCCGAACGACCTCGGCCGCTCGCTGGCCGGAGGACGAGGCCAGCGCGGAAACCAAGGTGTCGGGGCAGCGGCGCAGCTCCTCGTAGGTGCGGTCCAGAGCCAAGACCGTGGAGGGGTGCCTCGCCGCGTGGGCGAACATGCCCGGCTCGGCCTGAAGGGCGGCCCACACGGCCTCGGTGCGCACGGCCGCGGGCAGCGGGCTGCGGTTGGCCGCGGCGAGGCTCGGCGCGCCGAGGAGCTCAGCGACGCGGGCGATGGTGATGAAGGCGACGTTCACCAGCCCGGGGCGGTCGCCCGACACGGGTCCCAGAGCGCCCGACGCGAGCAATCGCCGTAACGACAGACCGGCCCAGGCGCTGTGGACGGCCACCGTCACCGGCGCCATGGGATAGTCGGCCTTGACCTGGCCGATCACGTCGCGGACGGCTTCGGCTACCGCCCGCCCGTGCGGCACCCTGATCGTCGCCCCTTCTGCCCCCGCCATCACTTCGACAGTACGCCCGCCCTATGACAGCGATTGATGCCTTGTCTTAGGTATCGAGACTTCTGCGCGGGTGGCGGCCGTCGACGTAGCCGACGAAGGGGGGATAGATGTTGTAGCCGAGCAGCTCCTGGAGCCGCGGCGGCAGCGTGCGGGCGACCTCGCGGGGGACCGCCAGCAGGTGGGTCTCCTGGGGACGCAGCCACGAGGCCGCGTACTCGAGGATCACTCCGAGCCGGGGCCGGTCGGTGTTGTTGGCGCCGCCGCCGTGGAACAGGTGGCCCCCGTAGAAGATGACCGATCCGGCCGGCATCTCGGCCTGGATGATCTCGTCGCCGTCCCCCGGGTAGCGCTCGGGTTCCCAGCGGTGACTGGCCGGGCACGAACCGGGTGGCGCCGTTGGCGACGGTGAAGTCGTCGAACGGCCACATGGTGTTGAGGACGACCTCGGCGTGCGGGCGCGGCAAGGGGTAGACGGCGTCGTCGCGGTGCAGCACCTGCGCCTTCTCCCCCGGCCCGATCTGGATGCCGACCGGGGCGGACAGCTGGTGCGGACCGAGCACCCGGTCCAGCACGCCCTGCAGCAGCGGGTGGGTCGCCGGGCCGTCGAAGGCGCGCGTCTTGGCGAACAGCGCGTAGACCCGCCGGGTGTTGTAGCCCTCGAACTCGTTCCGCCCGGTGGGAGTGCGGTCGAGAACCGCGGTCAGCTCTGCCCGCTTGGCCGCAGCCTCTTCGCGGGTGAGTACACCTTCGACGACCGAGTAACCGCGTTCGGCGAGATCAGACAGCACCTGCGCCGCACGGGGGTGGCGGGGCTCCGCAGCACTCTGGGATTCGACGGCAGTCTCGATGCCCCCACGCTATTGCGAGGGCGCCCGGTGCGTCGGGGCTTCAACCCTTCATCTTCGAGTCGAGGCGGTGGAGCCAGTCGGCCGCGGTCACGGTCGTGAACACCGTCGCCGCCATCCGGGTCGCCCGCGGAAAGAACATGAACCCGACCGCCCATGTAGTGGCGACCCACTGCGCCAAGCAGAACGGACAGGTCAGCAGCTCTCCTACCGCCTTGCGCCAGCCCGTGCCCCGCACCTGCTCCTTGAGCTGACCCTCACCGGCAGGACCCTCGAACTTGGTGAAGGGTGCCCTGAGGGGGCTGGTGACGGTTTCGCGGGCGATGATCATGCTCACGCGGTGGGTGGCGACGACGCCGAGGGCGAAGTCGTCGGCCCGGAGCCGCTTCGGCCACCGCCCTCTGCGGGTGGCCACTACCGCGGCGATGCCGAACAGAGCCAGGTAGGTCCCCATGATGCCCAGCAGGGGTCCCAAGGGCCGCGGCTCCGGGCCTCGGTACTCCTCGGCCTCGTGCTCGGCCTTCTCGGCGACCGATTCGACCGCTTCTTCTACCTGCTCGGCCACCCGCTCCACGGGTCCCGGGCCGTTGTGCGAGCCGTCGTTTATGCGGCTGGCCACGGTGCCACGCTCGGATTCGCGGGGATCTGCCACATCACTGCGCTACCCCGCAGCGGACCCGCCGACACCCAAGGAGGGTTGCGGGAGCCCCGCGTGGAAACAACCTACCTATGCGATCTCGACTGTCCCTGACCCTGAGCGCCACGATCCTGGCGGTCGGGCTCGCCCTGACCGCCGTCGTGCCGGTGGCCTCCGCCGAACCATCGGTGACCAACGGATGTATCCAGAGCGTGCCCGAGCCGGGCAGCACGACGCCGGTCGACATCTGCTACACGCTGTACCAGCCCGCCGGCGCCCGTCCTGGCCACACCGTGCCGATGGTGCTGCACTCCCACGGCTGGGGGGGCAGCCGCACGTCCAGTCCCGGCGCTTTCAGGGCGTGGTTGGACGCGGGATTCGGCGTCCTGAGCTTCGACCAGCGGGGCTTCGGCCAGAGCGGCGGCTTGGCCCACGTCCAGCACCCTGATCTCGAGGGCCAGGACGTCATCCGGCTGGTGGATTTCGTATCCACCCTCCGCTGGGTGACCATGGATCGCCCCGGTGATCCCCGCCATGCTCCACCCGATCAGCGTGACGAAGAGCATGTTCGGCCCCGGCGCCGCCTGTGCCAGCGCGAAGAGCGACGCGAACTCCGTCTCCGACATCCAGCCCGTCGACACGACGATCACCCGGTGCAGCTCGGCCAGGATGACGGATACGCCGCCGATCGCCAGCAGCGACTGCAGCATCAGGAAGGCGAGCAGCTCGGGCAGCGGCTCAGCGAGCACGCCGGTGCTCCAG